>JAYUTQ010000569.1:0-5974 GCA_043755055.1 Chitinophagaceae bacterium
TTTTGTAGATTTTGAAATAAAGCAAAAAAGGGATGGGGATTTCGATTTAAGTGTTTCTGTAATGCCCTGATAGGGCCGAAAACCCAGCCCTGGGTGTACTCAGTATGGGTGGCAGCGATGTGGTGCTGGCATTAAATAGTTTTTGGCTTGGGGTGCGGAAGTTGCAATAAGATTTAATTTACCCTGCTTTTAAAAATCAAAAAAAATAAAATGATAGTATACTAATGTTCTCTAATTTTGACACAAAGTGTCAAAAAAATTGTCATGGAAAACTTTGGAGAGAAAATAAGAAGGTTACGGGAGGAGAAAGGTTTGCCATTGCGTACGGTGGCGGATTTTTTAGGAATAGACCAGGCGATTTTAAGTAAAATAGAACGTGGGCACCGTAAGGCGAACAAAGAACTTATTGCAAAATTGGCATCCTTTTTTTGCTTACCCCCAAAAGAACTTCTTACCGTTTGGCTATCGGATAAAATGGTAAATGAAATTGCAAATGAAGAAGTAGGCCTAGAGGCTTTAAAAATGGCGGAGGATATGGTACAGTATCAAATGGACACCAAAATAAATACCCAAAGCATTATTAAAATGATGCAACCTGTGTTACAAAAAGATAAGAGGGTAGCGGCCGCATGGCTATTTGGTTCTTTTGCAAGAGGCGAACAAAAACCAGACAGCGATATTGATGTGATGGTAGAAATGGTTTCAGGTAAAAAAATCTCGATGTTCGATTTATTGGATATTGCTTTTGTTTTAGAAAAAACGACTAAAAAGAAAATAGACTTAGTGGAAAAGGGGTATTTAAAAGAATTTGCATTAAACACCGCAATAAAAGACATGATTAAAATTTATGGATAAACCCACGCCAAAAGAAAGGGCTAACCATATTTTGGAAGCCATTGCATTGATAAAACAATTTGTAGCAGGAATTGATGAGCAAACTTTTTTAGACGATGTAAAAATTCAAAGTGCTGTGCAATACCAGTTTCTTATTTTGGGTGAGGCTGTTAGGTATATTGATGATGCTATTTTGGCCAGGTACAATTATCCATGGCATATTCCCCGCTCTTTCAGAAACTTTATTATACATGTGTACCATGGTGTAAAAATGGAACGCATTTATCATGCTACACAGGATCTGAAAGAACTTGAAAAACAGGTTAATCTCATTTTGCAAAATGAGTTTTAAAAATTGGTAGCCGTAAAATATTCGAAAGCTGTCATACACAATAATCGTTGAAATTTATGCTCCAATCTTTCACCATCTCCCAAATAAACACCGCTGCCGAACAGTTTGCCGAAACAATCGGCAGCCATTCTACCATTGCATTTCATGGCGAAATGGGGGCTGGCAAAACCACTTTTATTAATGCACTTTGCAAAGCTTTGGGTGTGGATGAAACAACCGGCAGCCCTACCTACTCTATCATCAACCCATATAAAACCGCCGGAGGCAAAATAATATGCCATATGGATTGGTATAGATTAAGGGATGAAGAAGAAGCCATAGCCGCCGGTGTGGAAGATGCTTTATACAGCGGCAACCTATGCCTTGTAGAGTGGCCGGAAAAAGCAGAAATGCTGTTGCCTGCCGACACTTTGCATATAACTATCGAAGCCATAGACGCCAACACCAGAAAAATCGTAATTTGAATTTTTTTTGGTCGTTCGGGTATCATAAATCATACATCATAAAACATACATCAAAAAATGTCTAAAGCTGTTATCTCCGGTTCTTTTAGTTACGAAACATTGGAAGAAACCCTTGATGTAAAAGCCAAAGAAGCGGAGCTTTTTATCGGCATACCCAAAGAAACTGCCTTTCAGGAAAACCGTATTGCCCTTACGCCTGAGGCTGTGAGCGTACTCGTAGGTAATGGCCACGATGTGTGGCTGGAAAGTAAGGCCGGCGAAGGCAGCCGCTACACCGATAATGAATACAGTGAGGCCGGGGCCAAAATAAAATACAGCAAGCAGGAAATTTACGATTGTGATGTACTGGTAAAAAGTGCCCCTGTAACCGAAGACGATTTACCGTTGCTAAAACGTAACCATACCGTTATTTCCCCCATCCATATTAGCGCCATGAAAAGCGTAATACTGGAGCAGATGATGGAGAAAAAAATTACAGCACTCAGCTTTGAAAACCTGAAAGACGAAAACGGCACTTACCCTATTGTTCGCAGTATGAGTGGAATTGCAGGTAGTGCCTCTATGCTGATTGCCGGGCAATATTTAAGTGCCGCCGGGCATGGTAAAGGCGTATTGCTGGGCGGCATCAGCGGCATACCACCTACCAAAGTAATTATTTTAGGTGCAGGTGTAGTAGGCGAATTTGCAGCAAGGGCAGCATTGGCAATGGGTAGTTCTGTAAAGGTTTTTGATAATAGTGTGTACCGCTTAAAAAGGTTGCAAGACACCATGGGCCATCGCATCTGGACAAGCGTAATGGAGCCCCGCATTTTGGCCAAACAATTAAAAACCTGCGAAGTGGCGGTAGGCGCCCTTAGCAGCCAAAACGGCCGTACGCCCATGATTGTAACCGAAGGCATGGTAGCAGCTATGCGGCCGGGCAGCGTAATTATAGATGTGAGTATCGACCGTGGCGGCTGCTTTGAAACCAGCGAAATAACCACATTTGGCAAACCTACTTTTGAGAAGCACGGCGTTATCCATTACTGTGTACCCAACATACCGAGTGGTTTTAGCCGTACCGCAAGCCACGCCATTAGCAATGTAATTATGCCCCTGCTGATAGAGATAGCCGATGCGGGTGGTTTTGAAGATTATGTATGGAAAAATTTCAACAGCCGCAGCGGTGTTTACTTGTACAAAGGCTCACTCACCAATTTCCACCTCAGCGAAAGGTTTAATCTAAAATACACCGATCTGAATCTGTTGTTTGCCAGTCTTGGGTAAAATTGGTCAGGCGTCATTTGGTCAATGGTCATTATTATCTATTAGTTCATTATCCATTATCCATTAACTCATTGTCCATTACCTGTAGTCTTCCCGAACCGGGCTGAAAATATCCACCAGTTTGCAATCGGTTATGGCAGTGCCGCCATGCGGAATATTTGAGGGTATCAATGTAAAACTACCAGGCTCCATAAGGGAGGTTTCGCCGCCCACGGTCATTTCAAATTTTCCTTCTAATACAAAAGAGCTTTGCTCATGTACATGGTTATGTATGGGCAATGTGCTGCCGGCATCTACACTTACAAAACTGTAGGTATTGGTAGCAGTATGTATTAGCTTAAAATGAAAACCTGCAAATAATTCTTTTACCGGGATGTCTGCGAATTGCTGAAAGTGGCTTGTGTTCATTGGGTTGATTTGTTTTGATGGTTTAAAATTACCCCTTAAAATCCCCCACATGCAGCCGTTCCTTGCAAAACGAAATTTCGTTTTCGTCGTTGCTGCACACAATCAAAAGCCGGTTTTTGCAGAATTGCTGTACCATATCCAGGTATAAAGCAATGCCGGTTACATCCAGGTTGGTGGTGGGTTCATCCAGCAGCACTACTGCGGTATTGCTAAAAATAGCCTGGGCCAGCTTTACCCGTTGCTTCATGCCGCTGCTATAGTAGCGTATTTGTTTATCGGCTGCATCGGCAAGGCTTATGTAATTGATCACAGACTCAATGGAATGCCCTGGAAAAATGGGCTTGAACTGAAAATGAAACGCCAGAAACTCTTTCAGCGTTAATTCTTCTATTAGCTCTAAATAAGGCGCTGCTATGGAAATATGCTTAAAGTAATCTTCGGGTTTTAATGATGCATTGACTAATGAAGACTGACCATTGACCAAGGCACAACTGCCTTCGCTATGTTGCATAGCACCTGCTATTATTTGCAGCAGGGTGCTTTTACCACTGCCATTGGCACCGGTAATAGCATAGGCATTGCCTAATTGAAAGCTGAAATTAATTTTCCGGAAAATCCAGTGGCGGTTAAAGCGTTTGCCAAGGTTTAGTAGTTGTAGGTTCAATGCGTTAATGTGTATTATTTTTTATCGGCTTGTAAGAGTTGATTCAGTTCTGCTTCGATGGTTTCCACACTTGGCAGGCTGCCTTGCAGGTTAGCAGGTAACATACGGGTAAGTTCATAGTCGGTTATGCCAATGGGTTTGTTGATGTCTCTCAGAGCGTATTCTGCAAAAAGCTTGTCTTTGCCCTGGCAAAGTATGAGTCCGATAGTAGGTGCATCGCCGGGGTGTCGCAATTGGTCGTCGGCTGCCGAACAGTAAAAATTCATTTTGCCTGCATATTCGGGTATAAAGTCGCCACGTTTTAAATCGATTACAATAAAGCACCGCATTTTAAGGTGGTAAAATAACAGGTCAATTGAAAAGTCTTTATCGCTTACGGTGAGGCTGTATTGGCGGCCTACAAAGGCAAAACCGGCACCGAGTTCTATCAGAAATTTTTCTACATGCTTTATTAATTCCAGTTCCAGTTCTCTTTCGGTAAATGTGGCGGAAAGGGTTACAAAATCGAAAATATAGGGGTCTTTAAACAACTGCTTAGCTAGTGCCGATTGTGGGTCGGGCAGGGTTAGGTCAAAATTATTGACCATGGCTCCCTGCCGTTGGTGGAGGTTGCTTTTTATCATGTCTACCAATGCATCCCGGCTCCAGCCGTTGGCAATGGTTTGTTGCATGTACCAAAACCGGGTTTGCAGGTCTTTTACTTTTTGTATCAGGATGATATGGTGTGCCCATCCAACTAAATGAATTAATTGCGATTGAATTTCGATGGTTTGCAATTGCGAAACGGGAAGTTTTGTAATTGTGTCTTTTAATTTTGCCAACGCCGTTGGCGAAATTGGTTTATTGCCCAATTCGGCTTCGGGTGGCTGCCAATTTGTGAGGTTTTTCAATTTTGCCACTGGTAGTGGCGAAATTGCTTTGTCGTCTAATTGGGCAACGGACGGTTGCCCTATTGGATTGTTTTCTAATTTTGCAACTGACGGTTGCAGATTTGCACCTGGTTCCAATTTTGCAACGGGCGGTTGCAAAATTGGGAGAAATGCATATTCCTTGTAAAACACAAGCATGTTATTGATATTCCGCTCCGAAAACCCCTTCATTTCCGCTAAATCGTTTTTTAAATCTTTGGCCAGTTGGGGTATTACGCCTTTGCCCCAGCCTTGTTGCTGCTGGCGTTCGTGTATCATTTTACCAATATCCCAATACGTAGCCAGCATTTCGGCATTGGCCGAAAGATTGGCCAATAACTGCCCCTTACGTACCCGGTTTTTAATTTCCGTAAGCAGGCCGCTGTATATGATGGTTTCGGGTTTCATGGGGGTATTTGATGAAGGGGAGTAATTGCTCATTTAAATCTTCGAAAAAACATAAGGTTAGTTTTCCAAGCTTTCAGAATTTAATGCACTACTTTAATCGGATATCTTTTTGTGATTTTTGCACTCTCTATTTCCCCTCCCTTTGATAAAATCGGATCTATATTTAATCTCTGAATAGTCGAGATATTAAAACTCATTTCAAAACTAATTGGATCTACGTTTTTCCAGAAAGCTGCAGGTATTGTAAAGCGTCCTTCTTCAGGAACAATCTCAAGCATATTTTCACTGGTATCAGAGTAATCCCCACTCAAAAATAATGTTACGTGGTCCGAATTTTGAAGGGCGTCGCAGCTCAAAACGATATCTGCCGTTCCTACAATTTCAGGAATTTCTGACGTTATTTTAAAGGGCTTACTAATAAACCTATAAAGTTGTTGTTTTCCGTCCGGAAAACGAATAGTCCAAGTATGCGAACCAATAAATGCAGAAGTATCTCTTTCAGCTATATAGCTGGGGTAAGCCGTGGTATCAAAATCTAACAAGGTGCTATCAAGCAATACCTGAACTCCTTTACCCAATCCAACTTTGTCGCCGTCTTCATCATCCTGCATAAAAGTTGCAACACATCCCATCACATCATGTGCTCCCTCACCTGATGTAACCATAAATT
>JAYUTQ010000570.1:0-2685 GCA_043755055.1 Chitinophagaceae bacterium
CTTTTTGTAAACAAACAACCCGTTGGCATCATCGAAGCCAAACGGGCCGAAGAGGCGGTTCACCTTACCATGCATGAAGAACAAACCGAAGGCTACCGCACTGCCAAACTAAAATACCTCAACAATCAACCCCTGTTTTTTGGCTACGAAAGTACCGGCGAAGTAACAAGGTTCACCGACTTCCGGGATCCCAAACCAAGGTCAAGGCCTGTCTTTACTTTTCACCGGCCGGAAACATTTTTAGACTATACCAAACTAGATGCATCTCTAAGAACAAGATTACAAGACATACCGGTATTACCCGAGGCTGACTTAGGTGACTGCCAGATACTTGCCATCAACAAATTGGAACAATCTTTTAAGGATGCCAAACCTAAGGCCCTGATTCAAATGGCCACCGGCTCCGGCAAAACTTTTACGGCCATTACGTTTATGTACCGGCTGCTAAAATTTGCCAAAGCCAAACGCATTTTGTTTTTGGTGGATACCAAAAATTTAGGCGAACAGGCCGAACAGGAAATGATGGCTTACGTGCCGAATGATGACAACCGGAAATTTACCGAACTGTATGGCGTAACAAGATTGAAAAGTAGTTTCATCCCTGCAGATAATCAGGTGTACATTTCTACCATACAAAGAATGTACAGCATTTTAAAAGGAACCGAACTGGATGAAAGCGCAGAAGAAACAAATCCCAACGAATTTCAGCAAAGAGAACCGGCGCCGGTAACCTATACCGAAAAAGTACCCATCGAGTTTTTTGATTTTATAGTAATAGACGAATGCCACCGCAGCATTTATAATTTATGGAAACAGGTACTTGATTATTTTGATGTATTTCAAATTGGCTTAACCGCCACTCCGGATAACCGAACCTTTGGTTACTTTAATCAAAACCTGTTAAGCGATTATGGCTATGAAAAAGCCGTGATTGATGGGGTACTCGTTCCCTACAATGTATTTACCATCGAAACAGAAATAACAAAGAACGGAAGCCTTATAAAAATGGGTGAAAAGGTGGACAAGAGAGAACGGCTAACCCGCAGAAAATTCTGGGAAAGTGTGGACGAAGACATTGAATACAGCGGCAAGCAACTCGATAAAGACATTGTAAACAAAAGCCAGATCATTACGATACTGAGAGCAATAAAAGAAAATCTTCCATCTTTGTTCCCTGACAGGGTTAATGAAAATGGAGAATTTGAGGTTCCAAAGACGTTGATTTTTGCAAAGTCCGATTCTCATGCAGAAGATATTATAGACATAGCAAGGATGGAATTTGATGGCGGAAATGCATTCTGTAAAAAGATCACCTACAAAAGTGAGGAAGATCCCAAAACAGTACTCAGCCAGTTCCGCAACGATTACTATCCAAGAATTGCAGTAACGGTAGACATGATTGCCACCGGCACCGATATCCGTCCGCTTGAAGTATTGGTATTTATGAGAGATGTAAAAAGCCGCAGCTATTACGAGCAGATGAAAGGCCGTGGCACCCGCACCTGTAGCCTGGAACAATTAAAAGCTACTGGTACACCTTCGGCAAAATTTACCAAAAATCATTTTGTGATTATTGACGCCATTGGTGTAGAGAGCTCACAAAAAACCGACAGCCGCCCGTTGGAAAAACAGCCCGGCATGAGCCTGAAAGACCTGTTGCAAAATGTAGCCATGGGCAATACGCAGGAAGACATCCTCAGCACATTGGCCAACCGCCTCATTCGGCTCGACAAACAGATTACCGAAAAAGAAAAAGCCGCTTTTGCTGAGCAAGCCAACGGCCATACTATTAGCCACGTAGTAAAAGAGTTATTAAATGCATACGACCCGGATACAATTTGCAATTTGCAATATGCAATAAGCAATGAAAATCCGGATGCCTCACCTGACGACCTCGCCTCACGGCTCACCACTCACCACTCACAACTTGTAGAGCAGGCTGTAGCAGTTTTCCACAACCCCAACCTCCGCAACTTTATTACAGATGTTCGTAAAAAATACGATCAGGTAATAGACGGCATTAACATAGATACCATTACCAATATCGGTTGGGTAAAAGACCAGGAAGCCGCAGCCAACCTTACGATTAGCAATTTTACCGCATGGATACAGGCACACAAAGACGAGATAACCGCCCTGCAGATTTTTACGGGCAACCATACCGCCGCAGGGAACTGACTTACAAAATGATACGTGACCTGTACGAAAAAATAACCACCGAACAACCCCTGCTAAGCCCCTTGCATGTGTGGCGGGCTTACGAGCAATTGGGGCAGGCTAGTGGCAGTGCCAAAAACGAACTTACCGCATTGGTAAGTTTAATACGCACCATTACCGGCATTGATGGCACACTTACCGGCTACGACAAAACGGTGGACAAAAATTTTAAGGCATGGGTATTTAAAAAGCAGGCCGGCACCTTAAAATTTACCGAAGAACAAATGCTATGGCTGCGGATGATAAAAGATTATGTGGCCGGCAGTTTTAGTATGGACAAAGAAGATTTTGAACTGGACCCTTTTAATAAAAACGGCAGTCTGGGCAAAATGTGGCAACTGTTTGGGGAGAAGACGGATGAAATAATTGAAGAATTAAATGAGGCATTGGCGGCGTAATTGTTACTTCAAGTTTTATATTTGCAATTAATCTGCAAAAATTACGATTATGCTATTAAATTTTTCGGTT
>JAYUTQ010000571.1:0-5966 GCA_043755055.1 Chitinophagaceae bacterium
CAATATAGAAAAGCATGTGCACAGTAACGTACATCCCCACTGGTAAAGGGTTTTGCCTTACCAGCAACCGAGACGAACGCCATACGAGAATGCCTGCAATAAAACCGGAAGTGTACACAATTAATGGTACAAAACTGATGTACCCAAAAGATGCAAACGCCTCCGGCACATGGAT
Source organism: Chitinophagaceae bacterium (assembly GCA_043755055.1). Lineage (GTDB taxonomy): Bacteria > Bacteroidota > Bacteroidia > Chitinophagales > Chitinophagaceae > JAZKFT01. The sequence continues at coordinate 176 of JAYUTQ010000571.1, forward strand.
TGTAGTAAAAGAAAACGGCAGCACGGTTTGCCTGCTAAACGGTGCTTTTGAAGCCCATTTTCCACAGCCACCTTACCGCCGTAGCCGTGGACTTATAGTTTTAGACATTGCTACTGAAGATAATATGACGGATGCATTTCAAAATGCGGACTTGTATAAAGTAGAGCCATTTACCATGATTATTGCTGAGCAGCATACCTTATACGAATGCCGCTGGGATGGCTCCCAAAAATTTGTAATGCAGCTTAATGAAAAGCAGTGGCATATCTGGTCGTCATCTACTTTATATCCACTGGCTACAAGGCTTAAAAGAAAACAATGGTTTGAAGTTTGGCAAGCTGCATTGCCCCAACCTACAGTTACAGATATTTTAAATTTTCATGTACAAACAGGTGATGGAGATATACATAACGACCTGGTGATGAACCGAAGCAATGAAGTGTTTACAGTTAGTGTTACAAGTGTGTTGGCAGAGGGCACCACAATCAAAATGCAATATTTCGACCTTAAAGAAAATGACATCACCAACACAGCCTTTGGCCAAAACATCCAATCTTCCTAAAGAAAAAAATGCCGGAGGCATTCTGCATCATCCTTTTTTTATACGGCTGCTACATTGGGAGTATTGGCATACCAATGTAGTATATGCCCCCATCATTTTCTATTGGTTATGGCTGTGCGCCAAAGCCCGTTCACTTCATTTTTTTTCGGCCAGCAATCCATCTATCGAGTATGGCGGCCTTACCATGGAATCAAAATTTGACATTTATAAAATGATTCCAAAGGTTTTTCAGCCTGCGACTATTCTTGTAATGCCCGGTGCTACAAGAGAAAAGATTGTATCGGATTTTATAAATGCTGGTTTTTCGTATCCTGTTTTTGCCAAACCAGATATTGGGGGTAAAGGCCTTGCGGTAAAGAAAATTAGCGATGAAGCCACACTTATCAGTTACCTGCAACTATTTAATGTAAAAATGCTGGTGCAGGAAAATATAGCCTGGCAGCAGGAAGCAGGTATCTTTTATTATCGGTTTCCAAATGCAGCTACTGGAAAAATTTCCGGCATTGTAATGAAGGATTATTTAACCGTTACCGGCAATGGTACAGCCACTATTTACGAATTGCTTTTACAAAACGACCGTTACATTTTACAAATACCGGCACTGAAACAAATGCTGGGCGTAAATATTTTACAAGTGCTGAAAGCAGGTGAGGAAAGGGTTTTAGTGCCTGTTGGCAACCATGCAAGAGGCTCAAAATTTATAGATGCTACAGCACTTGCCGATGATGCATTACAAAAAACAATTGATAGAATTTGCCAGCAAATACCCGGTTTTTATTTTGGCCGTATGGATATTAAATTTAATACAATAGAAGAATTGCGGCAGGGAAAAAACTTTAGCATCATAGAATTAAATGGTGCCGGAAGCGAACCCACCCACATATACGATCCTGCCCATTCCATATTTTTTGCCTGGAAAGAAATTATCCGCCATTGGAAAATTATGTACACAGTAAGTACGCTTAACCATCAGTTGGGCGTGCCGTATTTGAGTTATAAAGCCGGCAGAAAAATGTTTAGCGACGAGAAAGCTTATTTTAAATACATGAATGGGGTGTTACAATAAGGTTCAAGCTACATGACCCAAGGTTCAAGACAAAAGTATAAAGGTTAAAGAACACATCATTTTAATGTTACTTGAACCCTGATTCTTGAACCCTGATACCTGAACTTTTAAAAAGGCTCACCATGTGTACTTTTAATAACCAATCTTGCCAGTGCCGGTAAGGCTTTCATCGTTTTAAAGAATAAGGCAGTGGTGGTGTTACCGCCAAACAAACGCTGCACGTTGCGGCCCATCCAAAGGCGTTTGCTAAATTGTTTATCCCAGTTTACAGCGTACTGTTTTTCCATTTGCGTACGGCTTATTTGTTGTTGCAAAAACGAATGGATAGCTTCGTATGCTAATTTACTGCCATGCATCGCCATACTCATTCCATTGCCGCAGAGCGGTGTAATCATACCGGCGGCATCACCCAGCATCAGCATGTTGTTTTCCACCTGTTGCTTTTTATCAAAGCTTATTTGCGATATAACCAATGGCTCCTGATATAAAAATTCAGCAGTAGAAATGATTGTTTTCAGTATAGGATTTTGGCTTAGAATCTCCGCTTCCATTTGTTTGATGGAATTGTTACTCTGCTTTAAGTTTTCGGCCGTGGTAAGATAACAAAGGCAATACCTGTCGCCTTCTATTTTAGAAATGCCGCAGTAGCCATTGTAAAAATTGTGCAAAGCGATGGTATCCACCGGATGTGGAAATCGAATATGGTATTTTATCCCAATATAATTATTGAGCTTGTTGGGCTTTTGCTGCACAAAATTCCGGTTCCATTTTACATCCAGATTACTGCGTTTACCAAAACTGCCGGCAGCTATGGTTGCTGTAAAGTCACCTGCTGTGGTTTGTATATAAAACAGTTCGTTCTTAAACTGCACATCTGTAACCTTTGTGGCCGTATGTATTGCTACCCCTTTTTGTATGGCTATTTTATACAGGCCTTCATCCAGCATATAACGGCTAACGCCAAAGCCACCTAGTGGCAGATTGAAATCATACAAATTTCCCTTTACATCAGAAACCTGAAACTGCTTAATTATGGGTAATTGCCAACTGCTTAAGGGCACACCAAGCCTTCCTAAAAAATTCCAGCTTTCGAGGCTGATGTATTCGCCGCATACTTTATGAAACGGGTATTCTTCTTTTTCAAACAACACTACGTTATAGCCGGCATCAGCCAGTTGAATAGACAGGCAAAGGCCCGCAAGGCCGCCACCGATAATTGCTGTGTGGTATGTTGTTGAAGACATTAGTTTTTAAAAATTATCAAATACCTAAAGGCCCATTTCCATTCAACCGAATAATTTTTGATGCCTGCAGCTGTAAAAATATACTGCCAATCCTGCTTCGTAAATCCTCTTGCCACACTCAGCGGTGCATCATTTTTTACAAGGTAACTTTTAGAAAATATCCCGGTCAATATTTTGATGGCATAATACGCCAGCCAATGCCGTTGCAGGTCGTTGATAAAAAATCCGATATGGCTATTTTTCTTCATCCATTGTAACTGTACCATTAGCTCTTCGTTGGTAAAATGATGGCAGAAAAGGCTGGAAAAAATAATATCCGGCTTTGATGCAAACACTACTTTTTGGTAATCACTCACCAGCAATGTTGTATGGCCAACCAAAGCCTGTCTTGTTGCAGCAAAGTCAATACATGACTGCTTTATATCAATGCCTGTGAATGTTACGACAATATTTTTTTGCTTGCAAAACCGAAGCAAAGACAGCAGGTTATCGCCACCACCGCAACCAATTTCGCAAACATGTATTTGCTTTCTTTCTCCCAACAATGCCTTCAGGCCTTTTATACTAATACCATGTCCACCCAGTTTTGTATTGATAACATCCAGTTCCTGCATGTTCTGTTTTATAGCATCGAAAGGGATGTTGTCTGCATCCAATAATTCCTTTTGGTATGAACGTGTTTTGAAGGTCATTTAGCCAACTTGCTTAATGTATATAATTACGCCCTTTCAGGGCTACTTTACTTATTCATTTACAATCCGGGGCTACACCCGGGCTATTTTATTTCGCCCCTTTTGGGGTAAAAACCCAACTATTCTCTGGTTGCAATAAAAGTTTCCATTGTTAAGCCGGGGCCGAATGCCACACCAAAAACATTGGCTTTTTTGTTGTCATTTTCCAATGCTTCCTTCATTTCTTTCAGTACAAATAAAATAGTGGAAGATGACATATTACCATAATCTGCCAATACAGATTTAGACCAGGCCATATCATCATCACTCAATTGCATTTGCTTTTGAATCACATCCAAAATAGCCTTGCCCCCGGGGTGGATGCACCAATGCGAAATATCTTTAATTTCAACTTCGTGGCGGCGCAAAGCTGCATCCACCAACCCTGCAATATCTGCCTGTATCAGTTGCGGCACATAGCTGCTAAGCGTCATTAAAAAGCCTTTGCTGCTTAGCTTCCAGCTCATGTCATTTTTCCCTTTAAAATCTACATGGCTGTGGAAACCTTTAAGCTGAAGGCCCCTTTCAGAGTTGGAATTATTTGAAATCAGTATCGCTGCTGCACCATCGGCGAACAGCAAGCTGCTTGCTGCATTGTCCAGATTAAATTCTTTTTGAAAATGCAGTGTACACAACTCCACACATACTACCATTACATGTGCTTCTTTTGTACTATTACAAATCATGTCTGCCATTTTCATGGCGTGGATGGCAGCATAGCAGCCCATAAAATTTACCGAGGTTCTAAAAGTATCCGGAGCCAAACCCATGGCTTCTACCAATTCTAAATCGAGGCCGGGGGCACTCATGCCGGTACAGCTAACTGTAATTAAATGGGTAATTTTTTTTGCTTCTATTTTGCCTGCAAGGCATTTTGATATGGCACTAACAGCCAGAGGCAATGCATGTTGCTGGTACATGCCCATCCGTTTATCTATATCAGGAAAAGGGGCCTGTACATCGTCCGGAATAAACGTTCGTTCTTCCACATTGCTATAATCCGGCACCACGCTGTATCGTGTTTTTATATCGCTGCGGTGGTATAAAAAAGCCAATTTTCTTTTCTCCGTTTCGTTTAGCTGATAAGCCTCCTGCATAAAGGAAAGGATGTCTTTTTGCTGATGGCAAAACTCCGGAACGGCCGTTGCTATAGAAATAATTTCAGCCAATTTGATGTAGGATTAATAAGGTGATAAAAGCAAGGCTGGTGCAGGTACTGGCCAGCCAGTTCATTTGCATGGTATGTTTAAAATCTGCAGCTGTTTCATCTTTCCAAACACGAATTAACCAACGCACAAAAACTACGATTACCGGTGCAAAAAAGATTTGCAGCACAGCAAAGTGCAACAGCCTATTTACACCCATAAAATAAAAAAACAATATCGAAAATGCTATTGCATACATAATGCCACAAAAGATAAACGTACCTCGCTTACCCAGCAGCATGCTGATGGTTGTTACGCCATCTTTTTTATCTGCATGGTGCTGGTACACCTGTGTAATGGGGTAAAACCCACCAATTAAAAACCCCGAAGCCACAAGGCCCTGCCATGGCATTTTGGTTGAAAAATTAACCCCGCTTCCATAGCATACCATCCAAAAAACCAAAGTACCCTGATTGAGTATTACAGTTAAATACCCCAAAACGGGAAATCGCTTTAGCCTTACCCCACGGTAACTGTAAAGCCTTGAAAAAACAATGTAGACCAACATGGCCAATGCAAACCATGGGGAAATTAGAAGTGATAAAAATGCAGCCAATACATCCATTATTACGGTGCAAAAAAACAATTGCTTTGTAGGCTGCATCGGATGGGCTATGCCGCCAATACTGCTTTCGTCACGGTCCATATAGCTATTGTAACCGTTGCTGCTCGGGTATAGTAAAAAGTGAAGTAAGAAAAAAATCAGGGCAGCTTTCTGCCAGTTTATTTGTTCTGCAAAACTCAGGGCAAACCAATATACCGGCATTAAAAAATACGAGAACGGAAAACGCAATAGTTGTATCGTAGATCTTTTTAGCAAATGATTTCAGGTAAAATAAAAATAAAAATGTGTTTTATAAATTATTGTCGGCATGCTTACATAGTTACACGTAAAAACACGGTTCAACAACTAATGTTTAAAAGGAGGTAAAACCAAAGCTCCTTGTTTGTACCTTTCCATTCATAACCCTTGCCTTATGAAT
>JAYUTQ010000572.1:0-2684 GCA_043755055.1 Chitinophagaceae bacterium
ACTGTTTAGCCCATCAGCTACTAAAAATTGGGTAAAAGCTTTTCCATCATATTTATAAAAACAATAGGCAACCCCAGGTATGGCAATGTTCAATGTAGCCTGCAGGACAAGGCCGGTAACCTTTGGTTCGGCACTACCGAAAATGGTTTGTATAAATATGATGGAAAAGCTTTTACCCAATTTTTAGTAGCTGATGGGCTAAACAGTAATAATGTTTATACACTTTTAGAAGATAAAGATGGTAAAATTTGGATAGGTACTGAGGCTGGACTTAGTCTTTATGATGGTAAAAAATTTGCCAATATCCAAATCCCTTTACCAAAAAACCTGCCTCCCAATAAGAATCCCAACTATCTCAACCTGCATTGGGTATACAGTATCCTGCAAGCAAAAAGCGGAATGCTTTGGTTTGTAACAATAGACGGTGTTTATACCTACAATGGCAAATCCTTTACCCTGTTTGATGTTCCTGAGGCCGCAAATAGCTTTTTGACGACCAACGATAAGGTGGAACGTATATTAGAAGATAAAGAAGGTAACATTTGGTTTGGGGGACGAACGAACGAAGGTGTGTATCGTTACGATGGGAAATCTGTAACAAAATTCAAACTACCCGAATTATTTCAAAATGGACCAAAGCCAAAACCTCATAATTGGGGGTGGCCCCAGGTGCAAGACAAAAACGGAAATATCTGGTTCAGTAATTGGGGTGGTGCCTACCGGTATGATGGCAAATCATTTACAGGTTTTACAAAAAAAGATGGCTTAAACAACGTTGCCCGAATTATAGAAGACAGAAAGGGAAATATTTGGTTCGGCGGTGATGGACTTAGCCGTTACGATGGTAAATCTTTCACTCGTTTTACAACAAAAGATGGACTATCCAGTCCATGGGTTTGGTCAATTTTGGAAGATAAAACTGGAAATCTTTGGGTGGGGACGAGGGAAACAGGTCTCTACCTTTACGATGGAAAAACATTTATTACTTATTCGGAATATAAACAATAGCCTGTAACGGCCTAATAACCAAATTTTGCCACCACACACAAAAGCTAACAATGGCTACTAACTGCTAACACGGTATTGCCAAAAACAACTGGCGCAATACATCATCCTTTGAGAAGTATGGAATGAAAACCTCCTGCAGATTTATCAGGTGCCAACTCCACCATCGCCCACCACATAATTGCTAACTGTACCTTCGCTTTATGAACGAATCTTTTCCCATCCCGGCAAAATGGTTGTACCTGATTTTTGGTGCTACTGTTTTGTTACTTTTCTTTCGCCTTGGCGCTGCACCCATCTATATTTTAGACGAAGCAAAGAATGCCCAATGTGCCAGAGAAATGTTTGTTCGGCAAAATTGGATTGTGCCCACTTTTAATGGTGAACTCCGTACAGACAAACCAGCCCTTCATTATTGGTTTATGATATTGGCATATAAAATATTTGGGGTAAATGCCTTTGCGGCTCGTTTCTTTTCAGTATTCATGGCCTTTGGAACATTACTACTTACCTATTTTTTTACGGCCCGTTGGGCAAATAAAGGCACCGCTTTTTTCGCCACATTGGTATTGGCATTGTCTGCCCAGTTTTTGTTCGAGTTCCGCCTATCTGTACCCGATCCATACCTTATATTTTTCACCATGGCCGGCCTTTGCTCCGGCTACAGTTACCTCCAAACCAAAAGCTGGAAATGGATCATACTCACGTCCATTGCACTAGCCTTAGCTACACTGGCCAAAGGGCCTGTGGCGTTGGCCTTGCCGGGCATGTCCATTTTACTGTTCCTCATTTTTAGCAACCGGTGGAAAGAAATTTTCGATATGAAATTTTTAGCCGCTGCAATTATTTATTTGGCCATAGCTGCACCATGGTATTACGCTGTTCACAAGGCCACCAACGGGGCTTTTACACAAGGCTTCTTCTTCGAACATAACCTTAGCCGCTTCTCTGCCGAAATGGAAGGCCATGGCGGTCCTTTTATCATTACACCTTTAATAGTGTTGATTGGTTTGCTGCCACTTGGTGTATATATTTTTTCAGCATTACAAAACCGGACCGGGTTTTGGGCAAAGCCGTTTGCCCGTTTTGCATTGTTTGTGGTAATTGTGTATGTGGCATTTTTTAGTATCAGCAGCACAAAACTGCCCAATTATCCCATGCCATGCTATCCTTTTGTGGCCATACTAGTAGGGTATTGGCTCAATCGGTTAATGATAAAAAGAAGACCAATGCCACTGTATGGCTTCATCGTTTGGCTTGTAATAGCGTTGGCCATACCTGTTGGCGGTTGGTTAGCCCTTAATAAAGAAGTGGAAACTAATTCCATAGCAAACCATGCATGGTGGTTGCTTTTTTTGCCGGTGGCAGTAGTTTGGATGTTTATCAATAGAAAAAAATGGGTGGGTAAAAAGATGATTGCAACCATCAGCGGCGTATACTTTCTGTTCAATTTTTTGTTTATCACTTTATTGTATCCTATGGTATACCGGCAAAACCCGGTTATAAAAATAAATACCATTATAGCCCGGGGTAAAAACACCACCGTTGCTTATCAGGATTACAATTCCGCATTTCTTTTTAATGCTGCCAACGATCATTTTAAAATGAAGCTGTTCCAGAATCCTGATTCTTTGAAACAATTTCTAATCGCTAACAGGAATGATACAGTTGAAATTTTT
>JAYUTQ010000573.1:0-5958 GCA_043755055.1 Chitinophagaceae bacterium
CTTTGCACCCAAAATTATTTTTTAAGAATTAGTGCTATATGAGCCGTGTTGAAACGGAGTACTTTAACCAATATGGAAAGAAATGAAATATCCATTACCATTATAAATAACGGCAAACAATATGCAGTGAAAACTTATTTGAACCAATACAGGAACCTGATGGTACTGCTTAACAACAGCATCTACCTTGGAAACTTTGGAGAATGTGGCGGTCAGGGACGCTGTGCAACTTGCTTAGTAAAAGCTGTTGGATTAAAAGGAAATGCTAATATGATGGAAAGAAATGAAGCTGCTACTATTGGAAAAACAGGATTTACTGATGAGGGCATTCGTTTGTCCTGTCAGCTATTAATTAATGCTGACCTCGATGGCGCTGTAATTATAATTCAAGAAGATTAAATTCCGTTTCTGCTTATTCGTTTCCAAATCGGCTGAAATTCTTTTTATCAGTATTCAATATCTATGTATCGGAAAGTTGAGGGCGTTTTTCTACCCCTTCTGCACCCCAATTAAATAATCAAACAAACTGCTCTCCGTAGGGATGCCGAGTTTTTTCCGCAGGCGGTAGCGGCTAATTTCTACACCACGTACCGAGATGTTCATCAGTTGGGCAATTTCTTTGGTGCTTAGGTTCATGCGGAGGTAGGCGCTTAATTTTAACTCGTTTGGGGTTACGGTGGGGTGTTTTTCTTTTAATTCCATTAAGAAATCGCTGTGTACTTTATCAAAATGGCTGCTAAAGTTTTCCCATTCCTTGTCCATATTGTCATCTTCGGTAAGGCTTTTGCCCATCTTTTTTAATTCTGCAATGGCCTGTGGATTATCAATGCCTTTCATTACATGGGTTAGCTCGGCTTTTATTTTGGTAAGCAGTTCTCCTTTTTTTACTAGGTGCATGGCCGATGAAGCCAGCTCTGAATTTTTAAAATTAATATCTGCTTCCAGCTTTTCGTTACGCAAGGCTACCAGTTCACTTTCGGTTTTATTCAGTTCCAGTTCGTGGATGTAGCTGAGGCGTTTTTGCTCTTCTTCATGTTTAATTTGCTGAAGTATAAATTTTTTCTTTTGCCATTTATACAATAATAAAAGGCCGGTAAAGAAAAGAAGGGCGTACACAAATTTTGCCCATACCGATTTGTACCATGGAGGTAATATTTTAAATGTATAACCTGCTGTGGCCGATTCATTGCCTAAGTTATTTCGCACCTTCATTTCGAAAGTATAGCTGCCGGCCGGCAGGTTGGTGTATTCTTTTTCGGTGCGTTTGGTCCAGTCGCTCCAGGTATCATCAAAACCCTTAAGCCTGTAACTGTATTCCAGGTTACTTTGATATCCAAAAAGCGAAGAAGAAAACTCAAACCTGATGACTTTCCAACCGTCGCTAATGTTAGGAATGTTTTTAGCATCTTGTATTTGTGGTTCGTTTACATCTTTAAAATAGCCTCCAAACAGCAGGCTGTCTTTGCTGCCTACAATTCTTACAGAGCGTATTTGCACCTGCAGGTTGGGTATGGCTTGCTTGTATTTTTCGTAGTTAATATGGTAGAAGCCTTTTTCACCACCTAAAAAAATATTGCTTTCATTTACAGGGTATATAAATTCAAAGCCACTCAGCATTTTATTATTTAATTCCGGCAGGTAAATAATGGCAGGCTCTTTCGTGGCAAAATCTACTACACCCAATGTTTTTTCGTGGATGAACCAGATATTGCCCGAAGGGTCTTCTTTTAAATAGCGAATACTTTGGTTGCCCAATAGCCTGGCATAATAAGGTGAAGGTTCAAAATTGTCTTTCTGTGGATTATAAATGAAAATGCCCTTTTCGGTAGCTATTACTACTTCGTTTTTTATTTTATACACATGGTTGTTTAGCGTAGAGGGCAAACCATTTTTGTTGGTGTAGGTATTCGTAACGTAAACACTGTCTTTGTTTTTACTGATTTTGTAAACCCCATGGTACGGATGCGACACCCAGATATTTTCATCTTTATCAATGATTACAAACCTTGAAGATTCAATAAAGCCGGGCACTTCGCCGGCAGCGGCAAACCTGCCATTTGCAAAGTTGAATAAACCGAGCCCTTTATAATTACCCGAAACAACCAGCGAAGTTGGAAAGGTGGAAGATGTGGGCACAAAATTCCAGAAGCCCATATTGGTAGAAATGGGCTGTGCGGTATTGTCTTTTACTTCAAAAGCCCCTTCGTGCTGGCCGAGCAGCAATAGATTATTGATAGCCGCTAGCCCCCAGGTTTGGCCCCTGGTATTATTTACCGGTAAAAAATTGCCCTTGCTAAAACTAAGATCTTTCATGGGTTGCAGCGGTACGCTGTACAGCCCGTTAGATGTGCCGGCAAAAAGCTGGTTATTGAAAATAATGGCTGTGTAACCAGAGCCATCCAGCGAAAACGGATTGATATGTTTAATTGCGCTATTATAAGCTATCAGGTCAATTCCATTATCGAGGCCTAGCCATATATTATGCTGCCTGTCAAGAAAAATACTCAGCACATTATTGTTTTGCAGGCCTTCTGTACCCGTAAAGCGTTGAATAATATTGCCGTTGAAATCAATAATGTACACGCCTTTATTACTGGTGGCCAAGGCTATCCATTGTGCATTAATAGCTGTGGAAGCGTAAATTCTGTCGCTTTCAAATAGTTGGTTATTTGAGGTTTGGAGTTTTGTAATGCCTGTTTGGGCAAAAAGGAACAGCCCATTTTTTAACGTGGTAATCAGCACACTGTCTTTTTGTATGGCTATCATACCTGTAACCGGAACTTTTAATGGCAGATCATTTTTTACGGTTAGCGGCATCCAAACATCATTATCAAAAACCATCAACCCGTTTTTATAATCCTGTGCATACAGTCGGCCATTGCAAAGCCCCATATAAGCCCATTCCAAAGGGGCATTAAAGGTGGCTATGGATTCGTTGGTAAGTTTAAAAATTTTATTAGTGCCTCTAAAAAATACGTGCTTGTTGTACGATATAATATCCCACACATCGCCGAACGAATTGTCTTTTTGGGGAATAAACTGCGTTAGCGAATGGTATTGCAATTTCCCGTTCTGTGCCGGAGAGAAATAGCCCAGCTCATCCTGCCCGCCTACATAAATTTTATTGTCAGTTCCTATTTCTACCGAATGAACAATTGTTTTATTGGGCAATGAATAGAGTGTCCAGTTTCGGCCATCAAAAGCCAAAAGCCCTTCGTTATTTGCCACATAGATAATGCCGTTTTTATCTTGTTTTATGTCCCAGTTTTGTAAGCCGGCATTATAGGCCTGTTTTGTGTAATTGGTAATATCCGGCAGGCCGATAGTATTTTGGGCATGCAGGTACAAAGGGAGGCATAGCAGAAGGAATCGTTTTTTCATAACCTCATATAGCAATTAGAAGATGAAAGTAATGAAATGTAATTTGATGTAGTGATGATGTATAAATGAAGTACTTCATTTAGCCTATACATCCTAAAATTTAGGTAAAGTGACGTACTGATGCAGTAGCCATTTAGCACTGATTTGTAGCTGATATGGATAATTTTACTGCATTAAAAGGTTGCCTGATTGCCAGCCTTTTTCTTGCCCGTAAAGTATTGCCATATGAAAGTCATGTACCCCGATAGATTGTTGGTTCAAAAAAGAATGGCGTATGCATGCCGTTTTTTAGTTGTAATTGTATTTTCAATTCCATTTTTTTTGAAAGCACAAACCCTTGTTTGGCATGAAACCTTTGATTCATCATCCATTAATCACAACCGCTGGACTTATGACTTAGGCACGGGCAGCGATAGGCCGGCCGGCCATGGCTGGGGAAATTCGGAACTGGAATACTACACAAGTCGCCCTGAAAATGTTAGAACAGAAAAGGGCAAATTGATTATAGAAGCCCATAGAGAATCATACAATGGCAGTTTATTTACCTCGGGCAAAATAAAAACAGAAGGAAGAGTACATTTTAAATATGGAACAATAGAAGCCAGAATAAAACTTCCCAATGTAACCAATGGCCTATGGCCTGCCTTCTGGACTCTGGGGACCGTTGGAGCAGGCTGGCCCGGCATTGGCGAAATAGATATGATGGAAGTAGGTGCTGTAAAAGCACTGGAAGCCGCTTTGGGTAATAAAAGGGTCAGCTCGGCAGCACATTGGAGCAATGCGGCAGGAGCACACCAGTACAATGTTTTTCACACAGATGCCCGGGTAGATTTATCGCTGGGATACCATATCTATAAAATGGTTTGGAACAGCCGCTTTATCAAAATGTACCTGGATAATGTGGAGTATTACAGTTTCGACATTAGCGGTGGGGCAAAAGCCAACCTTAGCGAATTTCATACACCACATTATTTAATATTAAACCTGGCTGTTGGTGGGCAATATACAGGTTTGTATAGCCCGGCCGGTATTACAGCCCCGCTGCCTGGCAAAATGTATGTGGATTATATTAAGTTATACCAAAACCCCGGAGACGAATTGTACCTAAGCACAAACCGTGCACCTGCAGTAAATGCTGGTGTAGGATCAAACACAACCCCTTTTAGTGATTCCCTTAGGTTAATACTGCCTGTAAAACCAGCCGCTGGCATTATAAAGGTAAAAGTTAGGCACAAGAAAAAGTGAGCTGGAAATGCAGAATATATATTGAGGATTAAATAGAAGACGGTGTAACTAAATTCTGATGAAAGCCATAATGGGCTAGGATAATGAAAAAGATTAGTCAGACAGAAATATTAAAAAAAGCCAAAAATTTTTACAATAAACGATTGCACATATTTTTTACAAAAAAAACAAAACCAATGAGAAAAGTTTCCTTTCTGTTATTTGCATCGGTGCTTATTGCATGCACCACAAATGCACAACTTGTAGTATTTGAAGATGACTATGCACCGGGTGTATCCTTCGTGCCTTTTGGAGGGTCTGTAAATACCTTGTCTATAGATATGGCTGTAAAGTATTCGGGTACCGCATCGCTTAAAATTCCTGTAACTTCTGGCTATACAGGCGGTGCACTGGTATCTGCTTCACCTACCAATTTATCGGCTTACAATGCCATTACTTTTTGGGCTAAAAACGACATGCCTTATTTGTTGGATGGTGTAGGTATTGGTAACAATGCAACCACTACGGTATATGCCTGTGAGCGTAATGGCATTAACGTTACCTCTACATGGACTAAATTTTATATACCTATTCCGGTAGCATCTAAACTTACCGCAGAAAGCGGTTTGTTCCATTTTGCCGAAGGCAGTGGCGAAGGCAGTTATAATATCTGGATAGATGAGATTAAGTATGAGAATGTAACCGGTGGCATCATAGGTACACCTACTGCTGCTTTTGCTACAGAAACAATATCCAAAAATGTTGGGGATAATTTTAATGCCAATGGTACTACCTCTACTTACCCGGTAAACAGTGTAAACCAAAGCATGCAAACTGCCAGGGCTTATTTTACCTGGAGCAGTTCTAATATGAGTGTGGCTACAGTAAATGATATGGGTGTGGGTACTGCACTGGCAGCAGGTACTACCAATGTTACAGCCATGCTTGGCAGTGTTGCTGCAGGCGGTACTTTAACGGTAAATGTAACTGCTGCCCCATCGGGCCCAGCTACAGCGGCACCTACGCCGCCAGCCAGGAGTGCTGCAGATGTAATTTCCATTTTTAGCGGCGCATATACCGATTTGGCAGGTACGGATTTCTTTCCTAACTGGGGCCAGAATACAGTAGTTACCGAAGTGAACATTGCAGGTAATCCAACTAAGAAATATACCAGCCTTAATTACCAGGGTGTTCAGTTTGCTTCATCCATAAATGCCTCGGCCTTTGGCAAATTACACCTGGATATCTGGACACCGGATTGTACGGCTTTTGAAGTGTTTCTTATCAGTCCAGGTAATGAAAGAGGTGTAGTGGTAACCCCAACCATTGGTGGATGGAAGAGCGTGGATATAG
>JAYUTQ010000574.1:0-5953 GCA_043755055.1 Chitinophagaceae bacterium
GGCAGAATACCAGCAAAAATTTACAGTAGCCAATGCCCTTCAAAAAATAGATACGCCAAGTGTACTTTTTTTTCTGGGCATATTACTGGCTGTTTCCGCACTGCAATCGTTTGGTATTTTACAGCAAATGGCAGGATACCTAACCAAAACTTTAAAAAACGATTATCTGATGGGTACATCGTTGGGCTTGCTATCGTCGGTGGTAGATAATGTGCCGCTTGTAGCAGCTTCTCAAGGCATGTTTAGCCTGCAAACCTACCCAACCGACCACCCGTTTTGGGAATTTTTGGCCCTTACTACCGGTACAGGGGGCAGTACCATCATCATTGGTTCGGCAGCAGGTGTAGCGGTTATGGGCATCGAGAAAATCAATTTTATGTGGTACTTAAAAAAGATTGGCTGGCTGGCGTTGGTGGGTTTTGCCGCAGGTATTTTGGTGTTTTTATTGCAAATAGCCATTTAGGCAGGGTTAGTGATGAGACATGTGTGGTGAGCAGGTATTACAAATCTTGGTTTATGTAATGCTCAGAAGCAACAAAAACATTGTGGTTTTGTTTTTCATCAACGCTTCTGTGCATTCTTTCCGACATTTTGTCTTTCAAAAATAACTTGCACAGATTTTGAACACAAGCTCTTCACTATATTGCAAATCAACAGACAAATAACAGACTATGAATTTTGGACAAGAATTTGAAAAATACGCTGTAAAACACCGGGGCATCAGCAGTAACCTGCTACACGATTATAACACCAAAAATGGGATTCTATTTGGTGTTCAAAACCCTCCTTTGGGAGGCAGGGGAGCCGATGTTACCAATCTTACACCCAACATTATTGAAGAACGCCCCATGAATGTGGCCGTAATGGATGTATATAGCCGTCTGATGATGGATCGTATAATCTTTTTGGGGTACCCGATTATGGACGAAGTAGCCAATATTGTTACTGCCCAGTTGCTGTTTTTAGAAAGTACCGACCGTACCCGTGACATACAGATGTACATTAACAGCCCCGGCGGAAGCGTATATGCCGGCTTGGGAATGTACGATACCATGCAGTTTATAACACCGGATATTGCTACCATTTGTACAGGTATGGCAGCTAGTATGGGTGCGGTATTAATGGCAGCCGGTGCTCATGGTAAACGTACAGCACTGAAACATAGCCGCATTATGATTCATCAGCCAAGTGGTGGCGCCATGGGACAGGCTACGGATATTGAGATTACCGTAAACGAAGTAAAAAAACTGAAACGTGAACTCTACGACATACTGGCTTACCACAGCGGCCAAACCGCAGAACAGGTAATGGCAGATAGCGACCGTGACAAATGGATGACCGCTACTGAAGCTAAAGAATATGGTTTGGTAGATGAAGTGTTGTTCATTAATCCAAGGAAGGAGAAAAAATAAAATAAGTGAAGGGCGTACCCCGGCCAAAAAACACAGGCCGGGTCGGGCCTGTTTGCCAACAGGTAAACTTTCCGCTACAATTTTTTTGGCCTTTTGTTTTACCCCTTTAGGGGATAGGAGCAGGGCCAAAAAAGATTTTCGCTTCAATCCCTTACGCAAATACTGTAAGCATCTAAAAAAATTAAATACCATAATATGATTAGCAATAAAATACGCTTCGACGAAGACGATGAACCAGCAGCAATGCCCGACATGCCAGAGAACCCGATGGAGAAAATGATGAGTGGCTGGCAGTTTGACAAAAAATTTATTGAGCAACGAAAGATTTTTTTATGGGGCGTGGTAGAAGATAAAACCTGTAAAGATCTTACTGCAAGATTATTATATCTGGATGCCATAGACCCGGGAAAAGAAATAACATTTTACATAAGCAGCCCCGGCGGTATGGTTACAAGTGGCATGGTGGTGTACGATACCATGCAAATGATTAGCAGCCCGGTAAGTACGGTATGTATGGGTATGGCAGCAAGCATGGGTAGTATTTTACTAAGTGGCGGCACCAAAGGACGCAGGTTTATTTTTCCGCATGGCGAAGTAATGATACACCAACCAAGCGGTGGCGGCCGTGGTACAAGTGCCGACCTGGAAATAATGGCAGAGCAAATACGCAAAACAAAACTGATGGGCGCCGAAATTTTAGCCAAAAATTGTGGCCAAACTGTTGAAAAAGTAATGAAAGATTTTGACCGTGATTATTGGATGGATGCCAACGAAAGCATGGCTTACGGCATAGTGGATGGCGTTTTGGATAAATTGTAGTCATTTGTCATTAGGCCAGTAGGTCAATGGTTTTGAAAGCATAAAAAATTCCAAACCCGGGAATGGGTTTGGAATTTTTGCATGAAAGATGTTTCGCAAAAGAAAATAACATCCAAAGAGATAATGATTTTTTAACTTTGACCTCCGTTTGAGGTTTTTTGTTGCAGATGTAACCATAATCAGTTTCCAGTGAAAGCGAAATGCCACAACTACAAGTGCTAAACGGAGTGTAGATATAATTGAGGCAAGCCAAAAAAAATTTTGTCAATAACTTAATGACCAATGACTTATTGACGAATTAAAAAAACACCACACACCAGAACAACTTAAACCAAATACAACTTTTAAAATGGCAAAGCAAAGCACCTTACACTGCTCGTTCTGCGGCAGAAGCCGGGACGAAGTAAAGATTTTGATAGCAGGGCAGGATGATGTGCACATCTGCGAAAACTGTGTAGACAGTGCCCGGGAAATAGTAGAGCAGGAAACACAAATCATGAACGAAAAGTTCGGTATCGGTTCTTCGTTTAATAAGATGACAGTGAAAAAGCCGCAGGAAATAAAGGCTTTTTTAGACCAATACGTAATTGGACAAAATGACGCCAAAAAAATTCTTTGCGTAGCTGTATATAACCACTATAAACGTCTTGGCCAAAAGCAATTGCAGGACGAAGAAGTGGAGATTGAAAAAAGTAATATCATCCTTGTAGGAGAAACCGGCACTGGTAAAACCCTGCTGGCAAAAACCATTGCCAAGCTGCTGAATGTGCCTTTTGCCATTGTAGATGCCACCGTATTTACAGAAGCCGGCTATGTGGGAGAAGATGTGGAAAGCATGCTTACCCGCTTGCTGCAAAACTGCGATTACAATGTGCAGGCTGCCGAACGTGGCATTGTGTACATCGATGAGATAGATAAAATAGCCCGTAAAGGCGACAACCCAAGCATTACCCGTGATGTAAGCGGCGAAGGCGTACAGCAGGGATTGCTAAAAATGCTGGAGGGAACCGAAGTATTGGTACCACCACAAGGTGGCCGTAAACATCCGGAGCAAAAAATGATTAAAGTAAATACCCAAAACATCCTTTTCCTTGCCGGTGGTGCGTTTGACGGTGTAGATAAGATTATTGCCCGTAGGGTAAATACCAACGCTATTGGCTTTAATGTAAACAAGGAAATGCAGGAATACCAAAAGAAAAATCTGTTGCAGTTTGTAAATGCACAGGATCTGAAATCTTTTGGACTGATACCGGAATTGCTGGGCCGCCTGCCTGTGGTTACGCATTTGGAGCCGCTGGATGCTGCAACACTCCGCAGTATTTTAACCGAGCCTAAAAACAGCCTGATAAAACAGTACAACAAACTGTTTGAAATAGAAGGCATAAAGCTGGAATTTGAAGAGCCGGTTTACGATTACATAGTTACCAAGGCGATGGAATATAAACTGGGTGCAAGGGGTTTGCGCAGCATTTGTGAGCATATACTCACCGATGCTATGTTTGAACTGCCAAGCACCAAGCAAAAATCTTTTGTGGTTACCATGGATTATGCCCGAAAACAACTGGAGAATAGTAAAATAAGTATGCTTAAAGTAGCATAATTTGTTGATTGGTTGATTGGGGATTAGCTGGAACTGTTGTTAATCTCTAAAAGAAGTTTATGTATGCAACCCGATAGATAATAATTACGACTTAACTTTCACAATCATTGTATTTCACCATTTAAAATTTATTACATGACAGAGTTGATTCAATTACTGCAAGAGAAAGCAGGTGTTAGTGCAGAACAAGCCAATAAGAGTTTGCATGCTATTAAAGAATATGTTACCGGTAAATTTCCGATGCTGGCAGGTGCGGTAGATAATATGTTTGCCGGTGCTACTGAGACAGTAGTGGAAACTACAACGGTAATTACAGAGCCTGTAAAAAGTGAAGAGCCAAGTGTATTGGATAAAATAAGCGATGTAATTCCCGGTGAAATGGGACAGAAAGTAGAAGACTTTACTAAAAATATAGCCGATAAAGCTGGCGATGCTTTCGATAGCGTAAAAGATAAACTAAGCGATTTGTTTGGCGGAAAAGATGATGCCGAAAAGAAGGCCTAACTCAATTGGCATATTTACAATTGGCAGTTTGCAAATCAAATTTCCTGAGGTAAAATGTTCTAAAGCAAATTTCAATCTGATAACTGAAAATCCCTGTAAGCTTGCATTACAGGGATTTTAGTTTTTGGTCGTAATCGGTTTGCTTAAAGCCTACCATTATTACTTTTTCATGATGCTCAATAACGGGCCGTTTTATAATGCTTTCGTTTTTTAGAATGATTGCTATCGCTTCTTTTTCATGGGCCATGGCCAGTTGTTCTTCAATTGTCAATCCCTTCCACGTGGTGCTTTTTTTGTTAATGATTACATCTATGCCCACTTGCTTAAACCAGCTTTTTAGTTTGGCAGCCGTAATGCCTTCTTTTTTGTAATCGTGAAATTCGTAAATGATGTTATTCTCTTTAAACCAGTCGAGTGTTTTCTTAATGGTGTCGCAGTTGGGGATGCCGTAAATTTTCATGGTTGGGTTTTGTTATTGGTCAATGGTCATTTGTCAGTAAGTCATTATTCAGATTGTCTATAAAATTGACGATTGACCCAATGACCATTGACCGGTTTTATTGACTTACCGATTGTATATAATCCAAAATGGCTCTGATGTCATCATCTTTCAGATCTGGGTGTTTGGTCATGGCAGTTTGGTTGTATTGCAGCCATAAGTCTTTGGCGTATTTATCGGTTTGTATTACCGAATCGCTGTTGCGGATAAAGGCGTACATCTTTTGTTTGTCGGGCCATCGGTCTTCGGCGCCTTTTAGTGCCGGGCCGGTAAGTTCTTTATTCACCATGTGGCAACTGGCACATTTACCATAAAATAATTGCTTGCCATGCTCTAATGTTGGGTTGCTTGCCACAGGCAGCACCTTGCTATTTGTTTTTTCGGGTGATGATGAACAGGCAGTAAAAATCAGGATTGAAAAAAAGAAAATCAAGTTGCGGAACATACAAAAAATTGAATCGGCAAATTTATAAGCATACTACGATTTGACGGGAATATTGTTGAGGTTTGTACTGATTATAGAACTATAATTTATAGTTCTAAAGTTTACGATATTTCTTTTTCGGATTTCTACTAGTATGAAAAATAGCCATTACAGACACAAGTTGTTCTGCTTCTTCTACCGTATAAACAATTACAAAAGGATATTTTTTTAAACCAAGTTCTCTGAAATTTTTATACTCATTCCGAAAACGGAAAGGGTATTGGGCAATTAGTTCTAAAGCATATTCTACTTCTGTAATGAAATTTTCGGCAGCCTTGATACTTCTTGCTGCATACCATTCTACAGACTCTTCAAAATCTAATTGAGCAAGTTCATGTAACCTGTATTTAAAATTCATTTTTTGCCTACGGAATTTAAAAGCTTTTTGATTCGCATTTTACTTTCCACTGCAGATATCATTTTCGCTTTTCCTGATTTAAAGCTTTCATAACGGATGTCTAATTCCTCTTTTACCTCGTTGGTATATTCCAACTCTGATTTTTCAATGTCATTTTCCATTATTTCATAAATCGCTTTAATTTTTTTATCGTCAGCTACTTCCAAATAACTGTGTAGCCTTTCTCTTATAGTTATAGTACTCATGGCTTTTCTTTTAGTAAAAATAGATTTTATTA
>JAYUTQ010000575.1:0-5930 GCA_043755055.1 Chitinophagaceae bacterium
TCTTTACCGCCAAAAGGCAAATAAGTAGTTTGCGAAAATGATATGGCGGGTATGAAAACGAAAGCGGCTCTTAACAGGTAATCCCTAATTTGCATGGGAGTTAATTTTGAATGAATAAAGTTAGAAAACAAGATATGGAAAAATACCTTTTAAAAAATATCTCCGTGGTAAACGAAGGCGCCACGAATATAGCAGATGTGCTGATAGCCAATGGCAAAATAGAAAAAATAGCAGCCAACATTACGGTTGATTTTGCAGTGCATGAAATAGACGGAACCGGCAAACACCTGCTGCCCGGCGTTATAGACGATCAGGTGCATTTTCGGGAACCCGGGCTTACCCATAAGGCAACCATTTACACAGAAGCAAAAGCAGCAGTAGCCGGAGGCGTAACCAGTTTTATGGAGATGCCCAATACCGTGCCAAATGCACTTACGCAGGAATTATTAGAAGATAAATACCGCATTGCTTCGCAAAATTCGCTGGCCAATTATTCGTTTTTTATGGGCACTGCCAACAATAATGCCGAGGAGGTACTCAAAACAAATGCAAGGCGGAAAGACGTTTGCGGAATCAAAATATTTATGGGGGCCTCTACCGGCAATATGCTTGTAGATAATTACCTGACCCTTGATAAAATTTTTCGTGAATCTGAAGTGCTGATAGCGACACATTGCGAAGATGAAAAGGTTATTAAACGAAACCGTGAAGCGCTTTCCGGCACAGCGTTACAGCCCTTTCATCACCCAATCATCCGCAATACTGAAGCTTGCTTTGAATCTTCATTTTCGGCCATTCAGCTGGCTAAAAAATACGATACCAGATTACATATTCTGCATATTTCCACGGCAAAGGAACTACAGCTTTTTACCAATATGTTTCCCTTGAAAGACAAACGTATTACTTCCGAAGTTTGTGTGCACCATCTTCATTTTACTGCCGATGATTATGAGCGGCTTGGTTATCAGATTAAATGCAACCCGGCCATTAAATCGGCCGAATATAAAGAGGCACTTTGGCAGGGTTTATTAGATGACCGGCTAGATGTAATAGCCACCGACCATGCGCCACATACAATGGCCGAAAAGGGACTTGACTCTGGTAGCGGAACTGTTGATTACGACCATGCCCATGCAGGCTTGCCACTTGTGCAGCACCCTTTATTGCTGATGCTGCATTATGTAAAAGAAGGCCGTATTACCATTGAAAAAATGGTGGAGAAAATGAGCCATGCAGTAGCCGATTGTTTTGATATAGAAAAACGTGGCTACATAAGGGAAGGTTACCATGCCGACTTGGTAATATTAGATTTAAACAAACCAAACACAGCTACCAAAGAAAACATTTTATACAAATGCGGCTGGAGCCCCTTAGAGAATTTTAAGTTTCCTGCATCTGTAGAAAAAACCTTTGTAAGCGGCCACCTTGCGTACAACAATGGCTATTTTGATGAAATACAGAAAGGCAGCAGGCTAAGGTTTGACAGATAACAATTTTGGTCATTGGTCATCAATAGGTCATTAGTCATTCACTTATTGGCTATTGACCTAATGACTCATTGACAAATGACTTAATACCTTATGACTAAAATGAAATTTTTCGAATGCAAATAGACCAAACAACACTTGCGGATCTTTCTATTTTTAATACTGATGAGGAGCAGTCTGTTTTTCATAAACTAAACCATACTAATACAGATGCCGGCAAGTTTTGGCTGAAACAATTTTTTAGTAACCCTTTTGATGAATTAGAAAAAATAGAACAGACCCAGCAACTGCTGCAACTAATGCTGAACCGGCAGCATCAACTACCAACCATTATTAGCAACGGCACCATAATGGTACTGGAAAAATTTTACGATACAGCAATAGATGATATACCTAAAAATCCTGATGCCGTTTCGGCCATCAGTTATAAATTATTGCATGGACCCGATTATGGTATTATTAAATATACGATTGGCCATTGTATAGATTTTGCCAAAGGCTTGCAACAAACAGTAGCTTTATTTAACAGCCCGGAAGCCCCGCCCTTACTACATGCTGTAACCGGCCGTATAACACAACTGCTACAACGGCAAGAGATGATAGCAATGGTGGCAGTAACCAATAAAAGCCAATTAAGCAAAGCCCAAATATTACATTTTGCACATTTTATCCGTTACCAGTTTAAGCAGCAATTGTTTGAACTGATAGACCTGCACGGTAAGCTGGATGCCTGGAATGCCATGGCAACTGCAGTTAAAATTCACGGGCTGCATTTCCCAACGTTTTACCAAAAAGATGAGCCGATGGTAAATGCAAAACAGCTATTTCATATACTGCTGCCGGTGCCCATTCCGTACGATTTAAACATGGATCAAAGCACCAACTTTATCTTTCTTACAGGAGCAAATATGGCCGGCAAAAGCACATTTATTAAAGCGGTTGGCGTAAGTGTGTATCTGGCTCATCTTGGCATGGGCGTGCCGGCACAGGAAATGCAGCTCAGTATGTTTCATGGGCTGCTCAGTAATATACAGGTAAATGACAATATACTGAAAGGTGAAAGCTATTTTTTTAACGAAGTACAACGGATAAAAAACACCATCATTAAAATAAACAATGGTAAAAAATGGCTGGTGCTGATAGACGAATTATTTAAAGGCACCAATGTGCAGGACGCCATGAAATGTAGCAGTGCAGTTGTAAAGGGACTTGTAAAAATGCACCGCTCCTTATTTATACTCAGCACCCATTTGTACGAAATAGGCGAAGAGTTGAAAACCTATCCCAACATCGCTTTCCGCTATTTTGAAACCGCTGTGCTGGATGATCAGCTTGACTTTAGTTACCAACTAAAAGAAGGCATCAGCAACGATCGTATTGGGTATTTAATTTTAAGAAGGGAAAAGGTGGTAGAGTTGCTGGAGGGGTTATAGTAATGAAATTTAAGGGATGAAATAGCTTCTGATTGCCTTGTGTTGTCTAACTATCTGTGAAGGATGTTCCGTTAAAACGGCTTCAATTAAACCAACACTTCTGGCATAGAAAAAATCAACAGTGTTATAAATTGTAGATATACCCATAGATAAATACCTCCTCTCTAACCGAACATGAATTACATCATTAAAAGTCAGCCCGTTTACGGTTCTGCTCACCCCTTTAGCTATAATAAAACTCCTTTGGATCGGATCTGCCAATAACAAATTCAACGGAACGGTATCTGCCCATGTACCAGTAACCGGCAGGTTGGCATCCAGCGTTTGTCTGTGCAAAATGCCCGAAACACTAAATCCATCCTCCTGCCCCTCCCGGCTTATGCCATTGGTACAATTGGAATAAAAATGATTGCGATTAGATGTGCTGTAGAATTGCTCGTACACCAGCCCTCTCAGCATGGTATCTTTTTTGTACAAAATGGTATCCGTAATAATTTGATTAGTTACGCCAATGGTATCATAGTAGGAATAAATAGAACTGTCGCACATAGGGATGTAAATACAAGCTTTGCATTGTGCATTGCCTAATATACTATCAGGACTTGTTTCGTCACTTTTCTCCTTTTTGCAGGATGTTATAGTGAAAATTACGATTATTGAAAAGATGAATCTGATCTGCATTCTTGTTTTGGTTGGTTCTGCAACTGAGTATGTAAATTGATGTTACGCTAACTTCAATAAAATTAAACGAATACAAAGGATATTTATTTTCATAAAAAAGGAAATGCTAGTTATCAGAAAACAAATTGCTCAAAGTTTGTTTACAATTTCTTCATAATAAATTCATCTTTTGATAACCTTTTAACAGCAATCTACAACAAGCCGCAGGGCAGATTTGCAAATTAAACAACCTGCAAATGCTCAAAACCTTTACCCAATCATTTTTACTTACTATTTTACTAACCACGGTGGCCACAGTTACATACTGCCAAACGGTTATTACCCAATGGAACTTTAACTCCGTTCCGCCGGATGCGTCTACAACTACCGGTTCCACAACACCCTCTACCGGCAGTGGCACCATTACCAATATCGGCGGCGTTACAGCAACTTTTGCCTCCGGTGCTGCCAATGGCGATTCGTCCTACCCTGCAACAACTGATAACACCGGCTGGGGAGTAACCACATGGCCTGCACAAGGAATCAACAACAAAACGGATGGCATACATTTCAATGTTTCTACAGTGGGTAATACAAATATTATTGTTTCTTTTGATTTGCGCCATAGCAATACAGGACCTCGCCATGCCCAACTGCAATACACAACAGACGCAACTGCCACTATTCCTGTTTGGGTAGATTTTGCCGTTGGTGCAGCCACCGGTGGTGATACATGGTTTCCCCGCTCTTACGACCTGTCTGCTGTTACTGCTTTAAACAACAATCCCAACGCAGGCTTTCAGGTAAAGCAGACTGTATTAACCAACTCCATTACTATTCCCAATGCAGTCGCCAATAGTGCTACCGACATCATTATTGTAACGCACAAAGGGGTGGCTACTAATATTACTACACCGGTTTATGTACAATTTAGTGCAGGCAGCTGGAAAATATACACAGAGAATGGAAGCAATATTTTTGTAAACGAAGAATTCAATGTGTTGGTGATTAAGCAATAGGCTTTCAAAAAAAACTTCTTTATTAAAGCAAAATGATGTTGTTAAGCATTGGTAATTATTGTATTCCAACATTTTAAATGGTTCATTTGTAATTCCTTATTTTCAATTTTGCAAATTGCATTTTTGAATATTTAGAAATTACAACCTATGCTGGTAAAAACCTTTGGCAGTGCTGTATTTGGCGTAGATGCACAAACCATTACGGTGGAGGTGGATGTGAACAATCAGGGCAAGCCAGACATTATTTTGGTAGGCCTGCCAGATAGTGCCGTAAAGGAAAGCATGGAACGTGTGGAGAGCGCCATTAAGAGCAACGGATACAAAATGCCCCGTACCAAATTGGTGGTAAACCTTGCCCCGGCCGACATTAGAAAAAGCGGTACTGCGTTCGATCTTCCCATTGCCATTGGCTTGTTAGGCGCCACCGAACAACTGGAAAATTTCGAAGCATTTAAGGATTATGTGATCATGGGCGAATTGGCTTTAGACGGTGAATTACGGCCTATAAAAGGCGCATTACCCATTGCCATACAGGCACGTAAAGAAAAGTTCAAAGGTTTTATTTTACCCAAACAAAATGCAAGGGAAGCTGCCATTGTAAACGACCTGGAAGTGTATGGCGTTACGCATATAAATGAGGTGACCGATTTTTTTGAAGGCAAGAATGTAATCCCCGCCACGGTGGTGGATACCCGTGAAGAATTTTACAATGCACAAAGCAGTTACGACATTGATTTTGCCGATGTAAAAGGCCAGGAAAATATTAAAAGGGCATTGGAAATTTCGGCAGCAGGTGGCCACAATGCCATACTGATAGGCCCACCTGGTGCAGGCAAAACCATGTTGGCAAAACGCCTGCCTACCATACTGCCACCACTCAGCTTAGGCGAAGCTTTAGAAACCACAAAAATCCATAGCGTTGCCGGTAAGTTGCAGGAAAATTCTACTCTTATTACAAGGCGTCCGTTCCGGTCGCCACACCATACCATTTCGGATGTGGCTTTAGTTGGCGGCGGTGGTAATCCGCAGCCGGGAGAAATATCTCTGGCACATAACGGTGTACTTTTTCTGGATGAATTGCCGGAGTTTAAACGCACCGTTTTAGAAGTTATGCGGCAGCCGATGGAAGAACGAAAAGTTACCATTAGCCGGGCAAAAGTGTCGCTGGATTTTCCGGCAAGTTTTATGCTGATAGCCAGCATGAACCCCTGCCCCTGTGGCTATTTTAACCACCCCGAAAAAGACTGTACCTGCGGCCCCGGCATTGTACAACGCTACCTTGCAAAAATCAGCGGCCCACTCCTGGACCGTATCGATTTACATGTGGAAGT
>JAYUTQ010000576.1:0-2666 GCA_043755055.1 Chitinophagaceae bacterium
TTTGAGGAAGTAGCCAAATTTAGGGCAGCCCGCCGCATGTGGGCCAGCATTATGAAAGACCTCGGCGCCACAGACCCAAAGGCCATGATGCTGCCGCCAGTTTGTGTATGAAAGCGCAGCATCATGGCCTTTGGGTCTGTGGCGCCGAGGTCTTTCATAATGCTGGCCCACATGCGGCGGGCTGCCCTAAATTTGGCTACTTCCTCAAAAAGATTGTTATGTGCGTTGAAGAAAAATGATAATCTTTTACCGAAAACATTAATGTCTAAACCTTTTGCCAGTGCGGCTTTTACATAGGCCTTGCCATTGCTGAGTGTAAAAGCTACTTCCTGCACCGCTGTACTGCCTGCCTCCCGAATATGATAACCACTTATGGAAATGGTGTTCCATTTTGGCAGCTCTTTACTGCACCATTCAAAAATGTCGGTGATAATACGCATACTTGGTTTTGGTGGGTATATGTAAGTTCCACGGGCTGCGTATTCTTTTAATATGTCGTTTTGTATGGTACCGGTTATTTTGCTTAAATCGGCACCTTGCTGTTTGGCTAATGCCACATAAAACGCCAGCAGTATAAAGCCGGTGGCATTTATGGTCATGGATGTGCTTACATCCTCTAATTGTATGCCTGCAAACAGTTCCTGCATGTCCTCAAGGCTATCGATAGCCACACCTGTTTTGCCTACTTCACCATCGCTTAAATCGTGGTCACTATCGTAGCCAATTTGTGTTGGCAGGTCAAAAGCTACGCTGAGGCCGCTTACACCTTGCGACAATAAATAGTGGTAACGTTTGTTGCTTTCTTCGGCTGTACTAAAACCGGCGTACTGTCGCATGGTCCAGAGTTTGCCACGGTACATGTCGGGCTGTATGCCACGGGTGTAAGGAAACTTGCCTGGCGCCTCAGCCTCACCAAACCCCTCAGGAGGAGGGGCTTTGAAAACATCTGCTTCAGAGTAACATTGTTTTATTTCTATACCGGAATCTGTAAAGCGTTGGGTTTCTTTCATATAGGTTGTTTTTGAACCATGATTATTACAAGATTAGGCTGATGTAATCTGATTTGCTAACTCTTTACTTTTGTTTGATTGGCTAATGTGTAAATCAGAAGACATCAGAAAAATCCTGGTTAATCCTGGTTCGTTTTCTATAGTAACTTCTTTGCCTCAAACTGAATTGCCTCATTAACCAGTTTATTCATAGTGGCATCAGGATTGGCCATCAAAAATGCAATAATGGTTTTATTCAAATCCATCGCCGCGGCATTCTGAGGAATCGTATTGGCTAATTGGCTTACAATAAAAATATTTTGATCTTTCATTTTTTCGATGGCGCTCCAAATGGAGGCACTTACATAAATCTGTTGGGTAATGTTATGGGCATATTCCTGCCTCATGCTTTGTATCATTACCTGCTGCATATCTTTTGCTGAATAACCGTTTTGGTAGAGTGAATTTACCAGGTTTTCCAGTTTTAGCCGTTCGGATAACAATGCCAGCCTTTCGTATGCACCTAATTGCAATTGCCGGGTCTCTTTGGTTCCCTGGGTTTCGAGGTTGGTTTCCGGCCTTAGTCCGGTGTCTTTATTTTTTATAATGTACCAGGCAAAAAGGCCACCTAATACGATCAGGGCAATTGATAATCCCCAGTTGATGGCTTCTAATTTACTGTAATCCATAATTGCTGTTTATGATTAGCGAAGGTAGGAGGTTGGGTAATTGGTTGATTGGTTGATTAGTTGAATGGTTGATTGGTTAATTGAAATACTTCTAGGTTATGAGATGTGAAATTTTCTGCCAATACATTAAATGGCTTACAACCAACTGTGTACTAACTTATCTTCGCATTTCTTAAAGGAAAAATTATGGAAACAATGATTCAACAACCGGTAGCTTTTACCGAAGGTGCTGTAAAAGAACTGAAACGCTTAATGAACGAAGATGCCTCTGCACAAGGTAAACAATTAAGGGTAGGCGTTAAAGGCGGCGGATGCAGCGGCATGACTTATATACTACAATTCGACGAGCAAACCCCAAAGGATATGGAGTTTGAAATAGAAGGCATTCCCTGTATTATAGACCCCGGCCACGAAATGTACCTGTATGGTATGGAAGTGGAATTTGAAGGCGGATTAAACAGCCGTGGCTTTACTTTTAATAATCCTAATGCCAGTAAAACCTGTGGCTGCGGAACCAGTTTTGCAGTGTAAATTCTGGTCATTGGTCATTAGGTCATTGCTAAATATAAATAGAAGAGAAGTAGTTGTATAAACTGCTTCTCTTTTTTATTTGTGCAAGAGAAGCAATCCAGCTTTTGTTTATGTTTGGAATTATGAAAAAAGTTGTGCTCCTCTTCATCGCATCCATCTTGCTTACCGCCGTTTTTTCTTATTCACTAAAAATTTTTTTAAAAGAAAATTTTACGGTGCTTACGCTAAAAACCATGCTGATACCGTGTTTTACTTGGAGCATTCTTTTAATTGCCGCTATTAAAAAACTGAATCCTGCCAGGCGGCTACAATATTTTACAATAGCAGGTTGGGTATGTGCCATTGGTTCGGCGGTGTTAGTACCGGCTGGTATCTATAATTTTTTGGCAGATGAACCCAAAGTTTGGGTATCTGTGGCCTGTGTAATTATTTGCGTAATTGCGATGAGTATTTTGTT
>JAYUTQ010000577.1:0-5915 GCA_043755055.1 Chitinophagaceae bacterium
CAGCAACTCATTTTCTTTAGGCGAAAGGGTTTGTGTTTTACCATCAATAATCAACTCCCGCAGGCGTGGGTTAAAATGATAATTGCCCAAATCGTATTCAGCATTCACTTCTTCACGGTGTAATTCTTCATTACGCTTTAAGATGGCTTTTATCTTGAGCAGTAAAACTTCACTGTCAAATGGCTTGGTGATATAATCATCGGCACCCAGTTTATATCCCTGAATGATATCGTCTTTCATTGTCTTTGCACTTAAAAAGAACAAAGGCACATCGGGGTTTACATCCCGTATTTCTTCGGCCAGTGTAAAGCCATCCATATTTGGCATCATCACATCCAGCAGGCAGATGTCGAATTTTTCTCTTTGAAAAGCAGCCAAACCAAGGCGGCCATCTCTTTCCAGTGTTACATCGTAATCGCTCAATTCCAGGTAGTTTTTTAATACCATACCCAGGTTGGTGTCGTCTTCGCAAAGAAGAACTGAACCGTGAAGCGGATAACATGCAGTTCGATTTGGGTAAATTTCATTTTAACCCCAAGCTACGTGAACTGATGGCCGATGGCAAAACACAAACTCTTAGTCCTAAAGAAAACGAATTGCTGAAAATGCTGGCCGAGCATAAAAACGACCTGCTTCCCCGTGAAAAAGCATTGAAGAAGATATGGGGCAGCGATACTTATTTCAACGGCCGCAGTATGGATGTATACATTGCCAAACTGCGTAAATATTTAAAAGAAGATGATAGCCTGGAGATTGTAAATATCCATGGCAATGGTTTTAGGCTGGTAGTAACTGAAGCGCCGGAAGCTTAAATGATGTAAGCAAAAATCAAAGCCGGTGAACCGTATTGGTCACCGGCTTTTTTATGTAAATAACAATCCGTCTGCGGCCATGCCCGGCCTTTTTTTACCCAAATGTGCGTACGCCTTGGCAGTTACTTCCCGGCCACGTGGAGTGCGTTGTAAAAAGCCCTCCTGTATTAAAAACGGCTCGTATACTTCCTCAATCGTTCCGGATTCTTCGCCTACCGCGGTGGCTATGGTTGTAATGCCCACCGGCCCGCCTTTAAACTTTTCTATGATGGCCAGCAGGATGCGGTTGTCCATATCGTCAAGGCCATATTCATCTACATTTAATGCTTTTAAAGCATGTTGTGTAATGCCGATGTCTATATGGCTATCGTTTAGTACCTGAGCAAAATCCCGAACCCGGCGTAACAGGCCGTTGGCAATACGGGGTGTACCACGGCTGCGGCCAGCTATTTCTTTGGCGGCCTCATCGGTAATACTGGTATGTAATATTTGCGATGCCCTTAAAATAATTTTGTGCAGGGTTGCGGCATTATAATACTCCAGCCGGTTTTTTATAGCAAAACGGCTGAGCAATGGTGCGGTTAGCAAACCGCTACGGGTGGTAGCCCCTATCAGCGTAAATTGATTGAGGTTTATCTGAATGCTCCGGGCATTGGGGCCCGTGTCTATCATAATATCAATGCGGTAATCTTCCATGGCGCTGTAGAGGTATTCTTCTACTACAGTGCTTAGGCGGTGTATCTCGTCTATAAACAAAACATCGTTGGCTTCGAGGCTGGTAAGGAGGCCTGCAAGGTCGCCGGGTTTTTCTATTACGGGGCCGCTGGTTTCTTTAATGTTTACGCCCAATTCGTTGGCCACAATACGGCTAAGAGTAGTTTTGCCCAAACCCGGCGGGCCATGAAACAATACGTGGTCCAATGCTTCGCCACGTATTTTGGCTGCTTTTATAAAAATGGAAAGGTTCTCAATAATCTGAGGCTGGCCGCTAAAATCGTCCATCTGCTGCGGCCGGATATTGTTTTCAAATTCCTTTTCGGCCGGGGTGAGTTTATTATCGTCGGTGTTTAAATTGGGGTTAGCCATGGGGTAAAAATAGGCAAATGATTATTCAAGTTCGGTCATTGGGTCATTAGTTAAAAAGTCGATTGGGGAAACATTCTCTTGACACTAAAAGAAATGTATTTTTTTAAAACCACGAAGTGGTTGAATAATAGTAGCCACGGGTGAAACCCGTGGTAAAAGATCGTTTGCAATAGCTACCCTGAAAGGGTAGAACTATAAACCGCATGTTTATAATATTGCATATAAGTAGTTTAACCCCTTTCGGGGTAAATTTTATCATTAAAACATAACCACGGGTTTCACCCGTGGCTACTATTGTTGAACCCTTTCAGGGTTAAAAGCCATATTATATTGTGAAGGTTCTATTTCTATTACATTGTTATCATTGAAATATTGATCAATGACCCCAATGACTTGCCATACACAATCTGAAGATAAAAGCCACTTATCTTATCAGAGTAAACATACCATTTCCTTTTACGGTAACACCATTGAAATCCACTGCCTGTGCGGTGTACACAAAAGCGGCTGAGCCTTGTAGTTCGCCTTTTATTCGGCCATCCCAGCCTTTGTTGATTACAGATGTTTGAAACACCAACTGGCCAAAGCGGTTGTACACCCTAAAGAAATCAAGCCGCTGCATACCGGCCAATATGGGTTTAATCACATCATTTTTGCCATCGGAATTTGGTGTAAAGGCACTGGGCACAAAAATGGTGGGCGGTACTTTAAATATTTTTAAAATAATGTTGTCGCTGGCGGTGCATCCTTCGGGGCTGGTGGCAGTAAGCCTGTAACTGACTGTATCTCTACCAGGCGGTAAAAAACCTGACGGAATTATAGCCGTTGGCTGTAAAATAATAGGGCTGCTAAGGTTGGTTGCCGGCGTCCACCGGTAAATAGTAGCAAAAGAGGAAGCAGTGGCCTGAAAAACCAATGGCTGGCCAATAACAACTGTGGTATCATTGCCTGCAAAAACCTTTACCTCAGGCACTACCCTTACCAGTACCGAATCTTTAACCGGCTTAGGGCAACCCAATACATCCGTTACTGAAAGTGTAAACCAGGTATCAGCTTTAGGAAATGCATCTGTTGTTAATGAATTCGGATTAGAAACCAGATTCGCCGGGCTCCACGAAAAGGCAGTTCCAACAGCTGTGCCTGCCAAACTGGCTTTGCCTGTAAAACAAATACCGGTATCAGCACCTGCATTCGCTTTAGGGTAAGGTGTTGTTGTTATGGTTATGCTATCCCTATCCTGGCATTTACCAAGATTAGCGGTAACATAATATTTGGTAGCTACAGCCACAGGTGTAGCTATAGGATTTTTTGTGTTGGGGTTGGTAAGTGTTGCAACGGGCGTCCACCTGTAACTCAAAGCCTGACTATTGGGCCGTAGCGTTACACCGTCCGTTAAGCAAATGGTGGTATCGGGTCCGGCATCTACCGTAATAAAATCCAACACATTTACCCTTACGGAATCATTGGCCAAACAGCCCCTGTCGTTAAGCTGTACGCTGTAAGTTGTAGTGGTTAAGGGATGCACCAATGGTGTAGCACTTGTTGGGTTAATTAAACGGGTAGTTGGAGACCATGTAAAAGTTCCCATTCCACTAGCTCTCAATTGA
This sequence comes from Chitinophagaceae bacterium, assembly GCA_043755055.1. GTDB lineage: Bacteria > Bacteroidota > Bacteroidia > Chitinophagales > Chitinophagaceae > JAZKFT01. The sequence goes on from JAYUTQ010000577.1 coordinate 3,506, forward strand.
AGGGTATCTATGCTGCAAATCAGGGTGTCCTTGAAGGCCATGGTAAGCACCGGTTTGTCCAAAACAGTTAAATCTACCAATGCTGTATCCACGCAGCCTTTGCTATTGGTAACTATAAGGCTAACAGATTTCGTGCCCGGATCAGGGTACGTGTACAGTGGATTTCTAATGACCGATGTATCGGCAGCGGTGGTATTATCACCAAAATTCCAACGCCAGCTATCTACCACACCATACCTGGATTTGCTGGTATCTCTAAATTGGAACGCAACACCCTTGCAGGCGCCTACAAAATCGAAACCCGGAAAGAAACCCGGAAACACACGGAAAAACTGGGTGGTACTATCACTGCATGGATCGCCACGATTCACCACCAATTTTACACTATACACACCCGTATCAGCATAAGTAAAAGAGGGTGTAGGTAAATTAGAAGTATCGTTGGTAACGCCTGCCACACCAAAATCCCAAAAATATCTGTTAATGCCGGATGAAGCCGCGGCATCGTTGGCAAAATTTACGGTAAAGCCATCGCAGGTAGTGGGCTTAGGGTCAAGCTTTGCCGTGGGTAAATCGCAAGCCTCCACACGTATGTGCAGCTCTTTTCTGTTTTCGGCTATTTTTTCTCCGTTGCGGTACTCGTCGACTATTACGGCCACCACATAATCGCCGGTAGTACCCGGAGCTATGCCACTTATAAGGCCGGTAGCCGGGTTAATGGTTACGCTATTACCCATAGGCCGCTGAGCCGTAAACGGTGCTATATAAACCAGAGCCGGGTATGGAGGTGCTGAGGCCGAAACGGGTTTTGGATCTGTAGAAGGTGTGCCAAGGCCATCGGTAAACCGATACCGCAAAGAATCGCCATCGGGATCGGTAGCTCTGAATGCAAATGTGAAAGCATTATTACGGCAAACCACGCCGGTATCTTCCTGTGCATACACTGCACTTCTGTTTTTATAATCTTCGGTACTGTTTCCGTTTCCGGGAATTTTAACTGAATAGGTTACACCAGCCTGAGAAGAGTTTTGAATATTTACAATACCTGCAATACGGCAACAACGCTGTACTGCTAAAGTATAACCAAGCCCGCCGGTAGGTACTTCTATCACAGTATTGTAAGAATCTATCCGGTAACAAATTACCGGTGGATTAACGATGCATTGAAAGAAAGATTTACGTTCAAACTCGGTGGCTGTTAAGGTAACATCGAGCCGCTGAATCTGTGACCCCGCACTGTTAAAAACACACAGTGTAATGCTGGCATCTACCTGCTGGCTGGTAGAGTTACAATCTAAATACTGGTACACTGTAACATTATACATGCTGGTACCCGGGGCCATGCCCGGCCCTACATAAGTATATTTTATCCAGCCGCCTTTTAAGTGTGCTGCGTAAGTGGCCGTAGTAAAAACCAATATCAAAACCAGCAATGAAAAAATACGCTTAGTCAATGTCGTTTATAAATTTTAAGATAATAGAATTCATTTGCCCCGTGTTTTCCCACATACCCATGTGCCCTACATTTTCCAAAACATGAAAATAAGAAACATCGGGCAGGTGAACTTGTTTTAAAACATCCTCGATTGGTACGGCTTTATCTTCTGTTCCCAAGACGAATAAAACCGGCATTTTGCTGCCTCTTAAAACATGGGTTCTATCTGTACGGGCTATCATTGCTTCGTAATAACCAATTAATGCTTCGCCGGTAAATTGTTTTCCGCTTTCTACCAGCGCTGTTACTGTTACTACATGTTCTTTTTGGTAGCCTTCGGCAAAAAGGCCTGGTATGGCTGTTTGTAAAAATGCAAATGCCCCTTGTTTTTGTATAAAGTCAATTGATTTTCTACGAGCTGTTTTTTTCTCTTCGCTATCAGCAAAAGCACTGGAATGTAACAGGCCAAATGCCTTGAGTTGTTCCGGATATTTTTCGGCAAATGCCAAGGTAATATAGCCGCCCATGCTATGGCCGAGCAGTACAATTGGCTCCGTTGTTATCGATTGAATCAAAACTGCAACCGCATCAGCCATTGATACTATAGAGGAGTAAACCGCATCTTCTTCCAAAGGTTTATTTACAACAGAACCGCCAGAACCAGGCAGGTCGGGAATAATTAACCAACAATGATTTTGCAAAAAAGCAATTTGCTTGTCGAAAATATGGCTGTCTTCGCCAAAGCCATGCAGCAGTACTACAGGCTGCCCTGTTCCAAGGCTGCGGTACGAGATAGTGTTGTTTTGATAAAAAAAGGTGTGTGTCATTCTACAAATTTACTGTTGAAAAGAATTGTATTGCTTACCGCTCTACATGTAGTTTTCAATTAAAAGTATTGGTATAAAAAATCCCTGCAAGTTTACACTGCAGGGATTTTTTTATAATGAAGTAATACTCGTTAAGCTATTTCCCAAA
>JAYUTQ010000578.1:0-2658 GCA_043755055.1 Chitinophagaceae bacterium
TTACCGGTCTACCAATCGGGGATCACACCTTATCATTTACCCACAGCTATTATACATCAGGTGGTGAAAGAAGAGAATTTTCTTCGGTAACTAATTTAAATGTACCGGCACCAAAATTCGATTTGTTGCTTGAAGGCATCAATACAACGGGTCTGCGGTCTTTCAGTTTTAATGAAAGGAACTTTACAGATTGTGGTTTTGTACCCGGTGGCAAGCATAAATTATACCTCTACGATTCGTTGCCGGGATATGTAGAAAAAGTACTGCTGGATTCGTTTTTTGTGGATACAATTAGCAACAAGTCTCCCGGCAATGTTATTGGCTTTAATTACAGCAATCCCAACTTCAGTTTCGGCTGTCATTATATCACCATCATTACCGATGTTGACAATGTATTGCCGGAGTTAAACGAAAATAACAACATCATTAAAACACAGTTTTGTGTACCGTTCCCGGTATTTGATGTTATAGCAAAGGGTATTAAATTTTCAAGTTCTACAGTAGTTGCTGGTTCACTTATAAATTTTTCGGCTAAAATCTTTAATAAAGAAGCTGCAATAACTGCACCATTTAAGGTGGCTTTTAGAGCCAATGGTATTTTGGTGGGTACTAAAATATCTATACCATCTATGCTGTCTGGCGAAGAAATAGAAATTATTAGTGCACCTTACCAAATACCTACAAACCCGTGCCCAATACAAGTTATAGCATCTGCTGATGATGAAAATATTATTGCAGAACCCAACGAAAAGAACAATCATGATACTGCCACATTTGGCGTTAATATTAATGCTGGCCGCAGTTGCGAATCGGAAGATGAGGAAACGATAGGCGCAGGTTTCTTTGATCCAAATGACCCACTATCTCAGTGTTTTGCCTACGAAGCACCAAAAGGTGTACAAACTTATTTTGCCACCACCGTTCGTAATAAAGGTACAAGAGATGCTACCAATGTAAAAGTACGCTTTACGTTATTTGGCAATGTAATAGGTACCGATGTAATACCAAGTTTAAAGGCTGGTAAAAAAGTGGAGAGTGGCTTCTTCTATACTTTTGATACGGTCGGCAGGTTCATTATCAGTGCATTTGCAGATTATACCAAGGAAATTTGCGAAATAAACGAAACCGATAATGTAGGGTTGATTCATATAGATACAAAGCCTGTTTTCCCCGATTTACAAATATTGTCGCAGCATATTGCACCAAGTAATCTTAATCCAAATCCGGGTCAGCAAATAACCATTGTATCATCTATATTAAATATTGGCACGGGTGTAAGCCGGCCTACTAAAGTACGGTTTTGGGTAAATGATGTGCCGCTTGGCGATGATATAGGTATCGACAGTATTTACCCTGGCTTAGACACTACAGTAATGGCCACTGTACCTTATACCAGCAACATTGTAGGCCTCAAGGTTATTAAAGTAAAAGCGGATGTTAGCGAAATCATCAGCGAAAGAAATGAAGGAAATAATGAAGCTACAAGGGGCGTAATTGTAGGTGCCGCACCGGATTTTGCAAACAGTATACACGAAGCCATTACATTAAATCCGGGTGCATTTGCCATTGGCGATACCATAACCATTTGCAATTACCTGCGAAACTATGGCGGTGAAACAGGAACAGCATGGCTGCGTTTTAGCTATATAGGTCCGGACTTTATAACTAAGGTGATAGATAGCGTACAGTTTACCCTTGCCAGCAACGACAGTATGCGGGTTTGCCTGCGGTGGAAAGTACCTATACAAAATGGTACCATCGTAACTGAAATATTGTACAGCGTACCGCCGGAATTTGACATAGAAAATAACCGTGACACCCTCAACTTTAATTCTGTACTGCCGCTTACATTATTATCATTTAATGGTAATAAAGTAGCTAATGATATTAGCCTGGAATGGAGAACTACAGATGAAGTAAACCTGAGCAGGTACGAGATAGAACGCAGCTCAGATGGTCGCTCATTCCAAAAGATAGCAAGCATAAATGCACTTAACCGCAGCGGTACACACAAATATGCAGCACTCGATTACAGCCCTTGGGCAAGTGCCGGCACACAGATTTTTTACAGGTTAAAAATGATCGATAAGGATGGTGTTTTCAGGTATAGTAAAATGATCAATTTTATTAATAGCTTATTTACAGGTATGCATATAAGCCCCAACCCAACCAGTAATATGCTTAATGTGCAATTGCAGGTACACAAAGGCAGCCACATTATTAAAATTATGGATGTAGCCGGTAAAACATGGATTGCGTCCAAATACGATCTATTAGCCGGCAGTCAGGTTATTAAGTTAAATGTTAGCATCCTTGCATCTGGTGCATATATTATCATGGTGCAGCATCCCGATGGCCAAACAGACCGTGTTAATTTTATAAAAGCTAACTAAATGTAATACACACTTATAGCGTAAAAACACAATACATTCAGTAATTATAATAGTATGAAAAAGTTTTTAGGAGTTCTGATATTGATGATTGCGGTGCAGTTTGCCAAAAGCCAATGCACTGCATTTCTTGGGCCGGATAAGCAGTATATGCCGTGTAGCAATCCATTTGCATCAAGTGTAAAAATTGTATTGAGATTACGTGTTTTACCTGCGCAAATCTTAACGGTTGTGTCGTTTAAAAATGCAGGTCGTTCATAATGCTCAA
>JAYUTQ010000579.1:0-5906 GCA_043755055.1 Chitinophagaceae bacterium
GGTCATTGTGTCAATACCCAATTTTAAATTGAGTCAATATCATATAGCTCAATGACCATTGACCCAATGACTATTGACAATATTTACGCAACCCTTAAAGCACTTCTGCTTCGCTTCTTTTCTGCATAAGCAGTTGCCGCTTCCCTAACCCATTCGCCTTCCTGCCAGGCTTTTTTGCGGGTTTCTAATCGTTGCTTATTGCATGGGCCATTGCCTTTTACTACTGCCCAAAACTCATCCCAGTTAATGACTCCAAAGTCGTAATGATTGCGTTCTTCGTTCCATTTTATATCCGGGTCGGGCAGTGTCATACCGAGGAGTTTTACCTGTTCTACGCATACATCCACAAATTTTTGGCGCAGCTCATCGTTGGTAAATCTTTTTATTTTCCACTGCATACTTTGTATGGTGTTGGGGCTTGCATCGTCGGTAGGGCCAAACATCATTACGGCCGGCCACCACCAGCGGTTAATGGCATCCTGGCACATTCTTTTCTGGGCTTCGTTGCCTTTACTTAATACCAGCAGCGATTCAAAACCCTGCCGCTGATGGAAGCTTTCTTCTTTACAAACCCGTACCATAGCCCTTGCATAAGGCCCGTAACTACAGCGGCAAATAGGCACCTGATTCATAATGGCGGCACCATCTACCAGCCAGCCTATAGCACCCATGTCGGCCCATGTTAGGGTTGGGTAATTAAATATGGATGAATATTTGGCCTTGCCGCTATGTAGCTGATCGTACATTTCGTCGCGGCTAATGCCAAGTGTTTCTGCGGCACAATAGAGGTACAGGCCATGGCCTGCTTCGTCCTGCACCTTGGCCATCAGTATGGCTTTGCGGCGAAGCGATGGGGCACGGGTAATCCAATTCGCCTCCGGCAGCATGCCTACAATTTCGCTGTGTGCATGTTGGCTTATCTGGCGGATAAGCGTTTGCCGGTACTTTTCCGGCATCCAGTCTTTGGGTTCTATTTTTATTTCCCGGTCTATCTTTTGTTGAAAATCAATTTCGGGATTGATGTTATGCTCCATAGGTGTCTATTTTGGAACTGTAAAAATAATGAGTTGCTGTGAAAAACTAACAACTGTTAGTTTTTAAGGTTCAAATGGTAATGCTAAATAGTCGCACAAAGATGAATGGAGCGTCGCCAATGCCGCTAAATCAGGGAACGGCTTTCGCCGGGTTCAGAATAATAAGTACAGGTTTTAAAAAATTTAATTCCTTTTATCCAGGCCCCAGGCCAGTTTGGTTCGCAGGGTTTCCAGGAAGGTGTTTTCGTTAAGCCGTACCAGGCCAATGGTGAACGATTCTTTGCGAACGGCTAGTTGAATGTCTTTTTCTACTATTTCGCGGCGGCTATCGAGGCTGCATAAAAACTGATCGGTGCGGCCTTCTATTTCGAAGGAAATAATGTTGTGGTCGGGTACTACAAGAGGGCGTACATTAAGATTGTGTGGTGCCACGGGTGTAATTACAAAGCTGCCACATTCGGGAAACACGATGGGGCCATTACAGCTAAGGTTGTAGCCGGTGCTGCCTGTTGGTGTGCTTACAATCAGGCCATCGGCCCAGTAGGTATTTAAAAATTCGCCATTCATGTACGTATGTACTTTTATCATGGGCGAAGTATCTTTTTTATGAATTACAAATTCGTTGAGGCCAAATGGGGCTCCGTCAAAAAGCGGCAGGTTAGAGTCCACATGTATCAATGTACGCTGATCGATGTGATAAGTACGGCTTGTTAGAGATTCCACGGCATGGTGCATTTCGTTTTTGCCAATGCTGGCCAAAAAACCAAGCCTGCCAAAATTAATACCGAGAAGTGGAATTTCCTTATCCCTTACCAGCGTTACAGCATCGAGCATGGTGCCGTCGCCGCCAAGGCTAATAAGGCAATCAATGCTATCATCGAGGCCTGTAGTGTTGGTAAAAGTGCTGTATTGAAAGGATTTGGTATTGCGTTCAAAAGTTTTGGTAACGAGCGGAGCATATATTAAGCACTCTGCTTTTTGCAACTTTAATTCCTGCATTAAGGCTTTCAGATGCTGTTCTATTTCTTCATCGAGGCCGCGGCTGTAGATGGCTACTTTCATGTAGGGCTTTTGTGGTTAAAGGTGTAAGGTATAGGGTTTAAAGGTTTAGGGGCTCTTGTTCCTGTCTAAATACTTAGTACTAAATATTATCATCTTTAAAAGTCGGAGCCACTGTGGTAGTATATGCCCCTGCTGCCGAGCTGGTTAAAACTAAATTCTATTTTAAATACCACATCGTAAATAGTTACAATGTCTATTCCAAAACCGCCACTGCGAAGCAGCCTGTTGCTAAGCCTGCTGTTGTTGGTTTTATTTTCGGAGTAAACGTAGCCCATGTCGCCATAGGCTTTTGCATAAAAGGTGAACGGAATCCTGTCGTGGCTTTTGCTTTTAATAAAATTTTTGAGCGTAAAAGACAAAAGCTTTTTTCTTACCGTTCCTTTTATTACGCCACCTGCTGCACCATCTACTACCAGGTATTCCATGCCCCGCATACTAAGGTCGCCATAGCCAAGTAAGTGGCTGTTATAGTATGGCTGATTGAAAGGTAATTTTACGCTTGCCGCAGCCTGAACCATAAAGTAGCTACCGGGAAAAGGAAGCTTCCAGCTATGTAAATATTTACCCCCAAAGCCCCACAGGCCAAGGGTTTTGCTAAATCTTTTAAATGCAAAAACATCTACATACCAGCCCCGCAGCGGATACCGTATATAATCCACATTAAAGTATTGAAAGGAGTAGGAGAGGTCGGCATAATTTTCTTTAAGGCTGTTATTGCCAAAAAAATCATGGTTTAGTTTGCCTATGGCAGAATCTATTTTGTCGCTGTTAAAGCTGAGGCGTACACCATGTCTTTCTCTGCTTCCCTTACGGTAGCTGTAGCCTATATGGCCACTAATAAAAGTACGGGCAAACCCCGGGAGTTTTAAAAATTGCAGGGTGTCAAAATTGGTAGCATAATTTACTTCCCTGTTACGGGCATACTGAAAGCCAAAGAACATTCCATGGCGCAATTTCTCATCGAGGTAAGGCTGTGTGTAGTTAAAAGATATTTGCTGTGTATAGCCATTTATCAGCCAAATATTTAGTTTGTCGTTTCGGCCGGTTAGGTTGTTATGCGATACTTTAAGGCCATAGTTTACCCTCGATAGACTGGCTCCATATGTTTTTATCCACTCGTTCCAGTTACGGTCTATTACCCTAAAATAAGGTACAGGAAAAAGGTAAAGCCGTTCTTTTACTTCTACGGAAAGATCTACCATATCCGTACCTACATCTACACTTTTTACCACCACATCCACAAATAATGTGGTATTAATTAATTGTTCCCGGGTAAGGGTCATTCTGTATTGTAGATCTTTTAAGAGGTAGGTAGTATCCTTTGCAAACGCAAATTCTCTTTCTACAATATATATTTTGGTGCGGTCATTTCCGGTGATAATGATGTTTCTTACGGTACGAAATACATCTTGTTTTGCTGTAGTATCAAAGGGAGAAGCTGCTGTATCTACCACATTATCTTGTGCCAACGCAATAAAGCAGGACAGCAGCAGGCAAATAAATGTAAAGAGGCGAATCAGCATAATCCCATTTCTTTCGGATATTAAATGTAGCGAATTGTTGCTTACAGCTTGAAACTGATGAGCTATGAGTGTTTAATGATGTGCCCATTTTTTGGGTGAGTGGTTTTTTTTAACAACAATTATTAGCAAGATCGTATAAACGGAATTTGTTGAACAGTGAGTAATAACATAAAAATAACCTGGCATAACCTTTTTCGTATACCGGCGACTTTTACTATGAATCTTAATTGCTAAATTTCATTACTGAAAGAAATCGGATAAACTAATGATTCGTACTTAATTCTTCACCACCTTCATTATTTCTTCCTTATTACCCATTGTAATTTTTAGCTGGTAAATACCATTGGCAAAGCCCGCCATGTTTAATTGTATTTTTTGTATGCCGCCTATTGCATTTGTTGTTTGCTGCTGTAGCAATTTACCGGCGGCATCGTATAAGGTAAGCAGTAAGTTAGTGCCCACTTCAGCAGATAATAGTATCTCTAATTTGTCCTTTACCGGATTGGGATAGATTAAAACGTCAAAGCCTGTTTTACCAAAAACAAGCAGCCTCGTTTCGCTGTATGCAATTTGGCCATTGCGGTCGGTGCGTTTAATGCGGTAGTAATACAGGCCATATTTGCCGGGTGCCAAATCGGTGAATTTGTAATTATTATTTCCAGGCAAATTGGTAGCCGTTACCCTGCCAATTTTTTCAAAAGAACTGGTGCTGCCGCCAACCTGTGAGCGTTCTATGTCGTACTGTACCACATTGTTTTCATTGGTAGTAATCCATTGCAGCAATACATTACTATCCTGTAATTTTTCTGCGGTAAAATTGATCCATTCTACCGGTAAAATAATATTGCTATTACCATCGCTCAGCCAGAACTCTGAGAAGCCGGCTACATCATATTCGGCATAATAGCCGGCTCCGTATGGTACTTTTTTTACAAGCGTACCACTTAAATAATTGTAGCTGCCTGTAGTGTTATCGGCCATGGTGCCGTTCTCAAAATTATCGTCGGTATCATTATAGCTTATAATGCCAAGCTTCGTATAATCAGCAGGATGAATACAGCTGCTACATGTTCTTGCATACCGCATAGCATCCGTTTCGGTATCTAAAAAATAGAACCTGATTTTAGTTGGGTTAGCATGTGTAAGATTGGCAGGTTTGATGGTAATATTTCTGCTGGCATAATACTGTTGTTGTGTATTTCTTATAGCACCATTGTACATAAATGTTTGTACACTTGTGCTGCCAAGGTTATTGCCATTTGGTAAAATGGTAGCCATTATTTTGCCGCCATCTGTAAAGTTTATGGCAGCTGTTCCGCTAACCGATTGGGCAATAATGCTACTGTTTACCGTGCCGGTAAAAATATCATATTGTTTATCGTACACATGTATGTCGTCTATGGCAATGCCATCGCCACCTACAAAAACATCGCTGGTAATTACAAAACGTAACCGAAGGTTTGTAGCACCTGCAGGCAAGGCTGTAGTAGCTACATGCCACCATGCTTTTGTACTATCCCACAGTTGCCCATTGGTATTATTGTACCAGTTTGTGCCGGTAGTGCTGCTGCCTAGTTTGGTCCATGCCACTCCATCAGTGCTGTACTCTATCCATGCACCGTCGCAATGGCTTGTGCCACAATACTCAATATTATAAGCCATGCTAAAACTCAGCGTAGGGTTTGTAAGACTGGCCACATTAAAACATGGTGTATAGAGAAAGCTCAGTTCTTCATCATTGTACCAGCCTTGCAGGTTGGTTTTCCATGCTTTATTACCACTTGCAGCTTTTCTTATTTTTATTCCTTTGGGTGTACCATATTGCCAGCTGTTATTAATGCCCTCACTGTAAAAATTTCCATTGGTACTTTCAAAATCCTGCAAATACGGATAGGTTGTAATTACAGGTTGATTAATGATTGTAGTAACAATCGTGTCATTATCCTTAAAATTATCAGCGGTATAACTGCTCCAGACTTTTATAATATGTGTGCCGTTAGCTGCAAGGTTTGCAGTGGCGGTAAAAGTGTACAACTGTCCGTTTGGTGCAGTGTTAACCATTGTAATATTTTCAGTAACAATTGGTCCATTATTTATCTGCATGTTTACAGGCACATTTGCAATGCCTGCACTCATAGCATTTTTTATTATAACAGTTACTGGTGTAGCACTTGTTAGTCCGCAACTGTTGGGCATTGGGTTGGTAACTGTAAGCAGTTCTATATCTCCGGTAACAGTGTAGAGTCTTACATCATCAAAAGTATAGCCGGCATAATGCTGGTTATCG
>JAYUTQ010000580.1:0-2654 GCA_043755055.1 Chitinophagaceae bacterium
CAAAGTCGAGGATACAGCTTCGGTTAAAAACGGTGGCTACCATCCATTATCAGGATGCTGTTGCACAAAAACGGTGGGCCGATTCGAGGCTCGAAAGCAGAAGGTGCTATTTGGTAGAACCAGCCCCATCTACTATTGCCAATTTACCAACCGATGGCTTGCCGGAAAACCTGGCTGTAAAAGATTTAACCGATGACAATGTAGCCACCGGCTATGAAAACTTTGCCGTGGTTACCAATAAAGTTTTAGAGATAGACTGGCTGTTTTTAAACCACGATAAGCACAGAAGGGCTCAATTTATTTTTAATGAACATGAGGTAGCCATGCAGTGGTTAATACCCTAAAATTCCTCAACAAGTAACGCCAAGGCACAGGAAGCTAACCCACAAGGGTTACGCCTCATTCCTGCGCCAGTCTAAAGCTAACGCAGGCCTCCTGGCCTGTGTTTTACAGTTACTTGTTTTAAATTATCAGCAGTTAACAAATTCCTTATCAAGTAACACCAAGGCACAGGAAGCCAACACACAAGGCTTACGCCTCATTCCTGCGCCAGTTTGGTAAATCGTTTTTACTATGAACTTTGTGGATGTTCATCCGTTTAGATTGGAGGTTAAACAATGTGTACGTAAAGATGAAAACCAAATGTTGTGCCTTATGTAAAATAGAAGCCACCACGCTTTACAGGGTGCAAATAACAAAAGGCAAAATGTGGATTTTTGTTTGTACCGATTGTTGCAACAAATCTAAAGCAGCACCAGATTACCGCTATGGCGGCACCTGGAAGGGTGAGCGGCACTAAATTGAATGAACGCAGCACTCTCGGCTTATGATTTATTGTTACTTGATTTCAAAAATCAATCGTCGCAAAATTCGTAATCAAGTAACAGCAAGGCACAGGAACCTACACACACTGCTTACGCCTCATTACTGCACCAGCCTGGTACGACACAAATAAGCCAAAACATATAAATAAAGTGGTATGCCTAAAAGAACGTCAATTAACGATGTAAAAGAAATGGAAAACCTGAATGATTTAGATCGTATAGTTAAAGACAAACGCAACGATAAAAGAGCTGATGCTAAAAGGGAACGCCGCAACCGGCATTACGTAAAAGTGCTGATTAAGCATCAGTTAAAGCATAGCAGTAACGAGGTGCAGTATGAAGATTGATTTTTTCTCCTTTTAACATTCGTAGTCCAAGCTTTATACTTACTTGTACACTAGTTTAAGTTTAATGAATTGTAATAAAGTAAAATTGAGCTTGGTAAGCTTTTAGAATTGTATACCTCATTCCTTTATGAGTTTAAATAAGGAAAAGCAATTCAGCAAACCTAAATCCCAACTATTTCACCGTTATCATCCGGTAGTCCATTTTGGTTTTGCCTTTGGTAATATCGTCGAGCTTCCGTTTCATAAGCCGGCGTTTTAGAGGGGCTAGGTAATCAATAAAAAGTTTTCCTTCCAGGTGGTCGTATTCGTGCAGTATCACCCTTGCGGTAATGCCGTTAAAGGTTTTGGTATGGGTAGTAAAGTGCTCGTCTTCAAAAGTAATGGTTACCGTTTCGGGCCGCATTACATCTTCCCGTATTTTGGGAATGCTGAGGCAGCCCTCGTTGTAGGCCCATGGTTCGCCTTCCAGCTTATCTATATGGGCATTTATAAATACGCCTTTATAGCCGGGTTCATCCGGAAATTCGCCCTGGTCTTCCTCCTCCATATTCTCAAAAATCTGTTCGCTGTTGATTACAAACAGGCGGATGTCTTTATTAATCTGCGGCGCTGCCAAACCCACGCCGTTGCTGTTGTACATGGTTTCCCACATGTCGGCTATCAGCTTTTCCAGGCCGGGGTATTCGGGTGTTATTTCACCTGCTACTTTTCTTAATATGGGCGAACCGTACGCTACAATTGGTAATATCATAAAACAACCCTTTTAAAATTTAAACCAGTTTTTAATGTTCAATTTTCAACAAACAATTTTCAATTTTCAATAAAACGCCAACTACTAAAAGCGGTTTGCTACTTACTAAAAACAACCTGAAGGCAGCAAAAGTAATTTATTGCCGCTGCATATACTCCTGTAACATGATGGTGGCGGCAATTTCGTCAACCAGTTTTTTATTTTGGCGGTCTTTCTTTTTCATGCCGCTTGCTACCATGCTCTGTACAGCCATTTTAGAGGTGTACATTTCGTCTACCGTTTCTATTGGTAACAATGGGTAATCTTTTTTAAATTTTGCCAAAAAGGCCCTTACAAGTGGCGTGGCATGGGTGTCGTTTCCATCGGCATGGGTGGGCAGGCCTATAATTACTTTTTCCACCGGTTCGGTGGCAAAATAATTTTTAAGAAAGGGCCATATGTCTTTGGTATCTACCGTGGTGAGGCCGCTTGCTATTATCTGCATGGGGTCGGTTACGGCTATGCCCGTTCGCTTGCCGCCGTAGTCTATAGAAAGGATTCTTGCCATGTTTGCGTTTTGTTTTGCAAAGTATTGTATCCGTTAGCTAAATTATTATTTGAAATCATTGTTGTCCGACAAAAAAAGTAAGGGGTTGGTAAACCCGCCCCTTACTCATAGCTTAGAGTTACCACACTTTTTAGCTATGAATCAAAGTTCTAATTTTTTCGGACAGCACTTGTTCTCTCAGATAA
>JAYUTQ010000581.1:0-2652 GCA_043755055.1 Chitinophagaceae bacterium
GTAAATACACTGGCGTCGGAAATTATTGCCACAAACCAATACAACCTGATTTCGAACAGCAGTTATGCTGAAAGCTGGAGAAGAAAGACTACAGGACCGTCCATGGATCAGGAGGCCATTTTTATGTTGTTTAGTCGTATCGACCAAAATCAGGGTTCTTTTGGAGATAACTTAAACGTAGCCAATGGCGTGTTTGGGTATATGGCCGCAAGTAATGACCTGCTAAACCTCTTTTACGGGGCCGATGTGCGTGGCCGCAATACCTTATTTGTACAAAAAACTGTTAATGGCACCAATTACTTATTCACAAATAAATATCAGGGTATGGCAGATAGTGCCAATAATTACAAGATGTTTCGAATCAGCGAAATATATCTGAGCCGTGCTGAAGCACTGGCCGAAGCCAATAACCTGGTGCCGGCATTGGCCGATCTGAATCGGATACGTAAAAGAGCTAATGCCACACTAGCCGACCTTGTGCTTACAGATAAGCAGCAGGTGCTGGATTCTATTTTTGTAGAGAGAAGAAGGGAACTTTATTTTGAAGGTCACGGGTTGTTTGATATTACGAGAAAAAAGAGAAGCCTGATTCGTACAGACTGCCAGGGAACAACTTGCAGCATTAACTATCCCAGCACTTTATTTGCATGCCCAAGGCCAACGCAGCGATAATAGCCTGCGCTGTAAGATGGATTGCAAAGCGGTTGTTGTAAATTAAATTTGAACACCATAATATCATATAACATGAAAAAGATTTATTGGCTTTTAATAGGGCTGGTATTTATAATAGCATGTAAAAAACGCTATGCCGATCCTACTTATGCACCCAATGCCACTGCAGTAAAAATTTGGTACAAAACGGATCCCTTTTACAGACCAGCTGCAGAAATCTACCTGGATAGTACTGGTGTATGGAGATCATTTACAGCATTTCCTATTATTTATGATAACGACCCGAATAAGTATGGTTTTGGTAACCCTTATGTTACCGGCAAAGGGTCTAATGCTTTATACATGACAAGTATTTACAACCTGTTATCAGGGGGTGTTAGTTCCGATTCGGGTACGTATAATATTGTAATACCTAAGTGTTTTGAGTTTATACCGGCTAGTGCCGGTGCCACACAGGGTGTAGTAAACGTAATACCACAAAAAGTAAAAATTACCCGGCGGGATAAAACAAGTTATCAAATAGGAATCAGTGGTACGGGTTCTTACAACGAAATATCAAAAATTTTTCAGGTAGAAGTAATTTTTGATGAAACCGAAATTGGTGGCTCATCATCGGTAAGAAGAAAGTACCGGTTTCAGCCATAGAAAGGGGTTAAATTTTGACTCAACCTTAGCAGGTTAAAGCAATTGATGTACATATAAAATTACAAAATGAAAAAAACCGGTCTTGTCTTTTTTTGCATAGCAGCCGTAGGTGCTGTTTTGGTTTTGTCTTTCAGGTATAAAAAAGGGAGTGGCATTAGCGAACTAAGAAAAATTTATAGCAGTGGTGACCCTGCTACCTGGCCTGCGGCCAATATTGATGCATCTGTAAAACCCACTTTTATAGATATTGGCCCACTCGATTCTATACCTTATCCGGCAGATAACCCAACGAACGAAGACAAAAGAAATTTGGGCAAAATATTATTTTTCGACCCACGGCTTTCTTCAAGTGGCCAGCTTGCTTGTGCCAGTTGCCACGATCCGCAATTAGGTTGGGGCGATGGCCGCCGGGTAGCATTTGGCCACGATCGTAAGCTTGGCAAACGCAATGCCATGACGCTTTTTAATACAGCCTATTACAAATCTTTCTTTTGGGATGGCCGTTCATCAAGCCTTGAAGATCAGGCTCAGTTTCCTATTAAAGACAACCTGGAAATGCACCAGGATTTAAAAAAGCTTGCGGTAAAAGCCAGGAAATATAAAGGATACGAACCATTGTTTAAAAAGGCATTTGGCACCAAAGAAATCACTTTGGATAAAGTGTATAAAGCCATTGCTACCTTTGAACGTACAATTGTAAGTCCGCCAAGCCGCTTCGATCTTTTTGTGGGCGGAAGGCCGGAAGCGTTAAAGGACAATGAAATAAATGGATTACATCTTTTTCGTACTAAAGCAGGATGTGTCAATTGCCATAATTCGGGCTTATTTAGTGATAATAAATTTCATAACGACGGACAAACATTATGGGGTAGCGAAAATGAAGACCTCGGACGGTACAACGTAACTAAAAACAAGGCTGATGTTGGCTTGTTTAAAACGCCTTCGCTAAGAGAGGTTAGTAATACTGGCCCGTGGATGCACCATGGCAATTTCCCCAGCCTTAAAGATGTGGTACAGTTTTACAACCTTGGCAACCCGGCACCTGTACAAAAGAAATATATGGGTACTGCAAGGGATAGTTTATTACCCACTACATCGCCACTTTTAAAACGGCTGAACCTGAGTGTATCCGAAATTGAAGACATTATAGCTTTCTTACAGTCACTTGCTACAACGCCACGCAGGGTTCAGCCTCCAGTTGATTTTCCAAAATAAAGTATAGTTATATGTACTAATAAATTGGCCGGGAATACTTCTTCCGGGCTTTATTTTTTACCTGCCATTAAACATTTATAGAATTAGGTATTTTGTACGCAACGCATCTAGTAGGGTGGC
>JAYUTQ010000582.1:0-5885 GCA_043755055.1 Chitinophagaceae bacterium
CTAAGGAACCAAAAATATTAGATGCCGCACGGAACCTTGAGCCCTTTACGTTCTCAAACAATAATGCAGGGCCTTTTGCTTCATAAACACGCAGGTGTATAGCTGCCATTTCCAGATACGGATCCACTTCTTCCTTCACCCTTACCAAATGTCCATTTGCTTCGAGGTCGGTTAAACATGCTTCTAATGATTTGTATGCCATAATTAAAGTAACAAAATGCTGTAATAATAGTTGTTACAGGCGGGGCAAATTAATCAAATAGCATGGGCTACAACACACCGCCATATTTCTGTGAACCTTAGCCGTAAAGGTAAAAGGCGACTGCCACATTGCTATTCATACCCAAAACATGCGGCAATACAGGGCTGTAACCAACCTTTGACATCATTACGGTTAATATTGGGCCTTAGCTTTGAGAAATTAAGAGTAATGACCACTTAATATTTTACCAAAGCCGGGCTGTAAATAGCCAGACTTACGTAATAAACATAAAAATTCACTAACAATCACCATTATCAGTTTTTAACCTGATAATACACCATTATTAGGTTTTAACCTGATAATGTGCCATTATTAGGTTTTAACCTGATAATTATAAACTGTACATTTGGAAAATAAATTGAACATCATGGCTATCTTAAAACCAGTAGCAGTTATCACCGGCGACATTATTGGCTCCTCCGGCATTGCAGCAGGCAAAAGAAAAAAGCTGCTGGCAGCAATGGAAGCCGCTTCAGAAAAAGCAAGGTTTTTTTTACCTGATTTTACCCCTGAAATATTTCAGGGAGACAGCCTGCAGGGCTTTACCAGTAAAAAAAGAGAACTGGCCTTACAGGCGGCCCTGCTTATTATAGCCATGCTGAGGGCCAAAGGCTTTAATATTCGCATAGCCATAGGGCTGGGCAAAGCCAGCTTTTTAAGCGGCAAAAGCCTTACAAGCGATGGCACGGCCTTTCAGCACAGTGGCCGCAGTATGGAAGAATTGAAAAAGAAAAAACAATTACTATCTGCCGAAAGCGATAACGAAACATGGAATGTCGAATGGGCGGTACACGTAACCACCCTTAACTTTCTGCTGGAACGGTGGACCATGCAGCAATCAGAAGCAATAGTAGAAACCTTGCTGGGAAGCACCCAACAAGAGGCTGCAGCCATGCTACACATTCATCAAAGTGCGGTACAGCAACGGTTAAAGGCAGCGGCATGGCCGGTAATACAAATTATTTTAAAACGTTTTGAAACGACGGTGTAAACAGATTGTAAAGGAAAAAATTAAGTTGTTGGTACAGCAAGTTTATTTACAATGCCTTTAATGCTATTTTAGTTTTTCATTTTACGTTTTATGCTATTAACCAAATGGATATGTGCACACCTGCTGGGCGACTTTCTTTTTCAAAACAAAAAGATGGTGCAGCACAAGCAACGCTTTAAAGCGAAAAGTTGGATGCTGTATGTGCATTGCCTGATACATGGTGCCTTGTTTTACCTTTTTAATGCCGAATGGAGCCAATGGCATTGGGCTGTTATAGTAGCCGTTACACATTTTTTTATTGATTGGTGGAAGCTGGAACGATCTAACAAAGCCATCTATTTTGTACTGGATCAGGCCATGCATATAGCCGTACTTATTGTAATTTGGTTTGTAGCCAGCATGAATTACGATGCATTTACATATTGGCTGTACGAACTGATGAACGACGAAAAACTATGGCCGATTCTCATGGGCTATTTCCTGCTCACCTGGCCATTTTCTATGCTGATAGGCCTAAGCACCCAAAAGTGGCGGCAGGATGCGATGAAGGGCTTTGAACACCAAAAAAATTCACTGGCTGACGCAGGCAAGTGGATTGGCATTTTTGAAAGGCTGCTGGTGTACACATTTATCATCAGTAATAATTTTGCAGGCATTGGCTTACTCATTACTGCTAAATCCATTTTACGTTTTAACGATACCAAAGGTGCTGATGGTAAAAAAGAAGCGGAGTATATTTTAATTGGAACGCTGATGAGTTTTGCTGTGGCGATTGTAACGGGCTTGTTGATATTGAAGGTGATTGAATAACAGTCCCCCTGACAGGGCTGGCTTTCGCCTTGTCAGGGGTTTACGAGGTTTAATATTAATTTCGAACACACAATTTGAAACAATTAAAAACCTCTTTATTCGACCTTATCAAAACAAGAAAAAACTTTGCCGATAAAAGCCAAATAGTAGTAATAAATATGAATGGAGTCCCGTAATGCTACGGGATTTACAACGTCAGCCAATGTCGTTCAATAGTAGTACTGGCCTTTGGCCAAAAAATATAAAAAAACACAACCAATAATAACCCATGAAAAAAATAAGTTTTCTGCTGCTGCTGGCTTTAAGCCTTACTGTTCAAGGTTTTGGCCAAACCAAAAAAACCATTACCCACGAAAGCATGTGGCTGATGAAACGGGTGGGTGCACCTGCCATAAGTCCCGACGGTAAATGGGTGGTGTATAGCGTAACCGACCCATCGTACGACGAAAAAGAACAAAGCACCGACCTGTGGATGATGGCAGCAGACGGCAGCAACAAAGCCCGTAAAATAACCAATACCAGGGCTGGCGAAAGCGGCTATACCTGGAGCCCCGACAGCAAACAAATAGCCTTTGTGGCCAAACGGGAAGGCGACGAAGTGGCACAGATTTATTTGCTGGATGTAACCGGCCCCGGCGAAGCCCAGCGCTTTACCAACCTTAGCACAGGGGCAGGTGCACCACAGTACAGCCCCAATGGAAAATCGATCTTATTTACCAGCACCGTGTACCCTGGTGCCTTTACCGATAGTGCCAATAAAAAAGCGGCTGAGGATAGGAAGAAAATTAAATACAAAGCCCGTGTATACACAGGTTTCCCCATCAGCGAATGGGACCACTGGCTGGACGAAAAACAAACCCACGCCTTTGTGCAGGCGTTGGATGGCACTACAGCCAAAAACATTTTTAGCGGCTCGGATATGAGTACCAAAGAAGGCTTTTCTTTCGGCGGCAGTATGAGCTGGAATTCAGATAGCAAGGATGTAATTTTTTCAGCATCTGTAAATACCCATACTTCGGCGTATCAAAATAGTTGGGTAAACTTATACAAGGTTTCGGCAGCCGGTGGAAGCATTACCGAACTGATAAATGACGGCAGCGATTACACCAATGCCAAAACAAGTGCCGATGGCAAATACCTGTTTTGCTATGCTACTGCCAACAACAATTACAAGGTGTACAACATCAATAAACTGGTTCGGTACGACTGGCCTTCGCTACAAAACAAAACAGTTATGACAGCATCATTAGACAGACCCATTAGCAGCTACAGCATACATGGCAATACAATTTATATCAATGTGGAAGACCAGGGGCTTGACAAAATTTATACCCTGCCCATTACCGGTGGCAAAGCACAGCCATTAACCACTGCAAGCAGGGGATGCTTTACCAATATGAGCGTTTCGCAAACGGCTATGCCTGTAATAACAAGCAGCTACGAAATGAGCACCATGCCACCGGAAATAGTAAGGGTAAATGCAAACGGCGACTACACCATGCTCACTGGCATCAACGCTGAAAAGCTGGCTGCCATTGACTTTCAAACTGCCGAACCGGTTTGGTTTAAAAGCAGCCGGGGTAAAATGATTAAGAGTCTATTGGTTCGTCCGGCTGGTTTTGATGCATCTAAAAAATACCCGCTATTTATACAAATACATGGCGGCCCTGCGGGTGCATGGAAAGACAACTGGAGTTACCGCTGGAACTACCAGCTACTCGCTGCACCAGGGTATGTAGTGCTGCTAACCGACTACACAGGCTCTACCGGTTATGGCGAAAAATTTAGTCAGGATATACAGTTCGATCCGTTTAAAGGCCCAAGTGATGAACTACAGGAAGCTGCAACGGATGCCATTAAAAAATTTCCTTTTATAGATGGCAGTTTGCAGGTGGCTGGCGGAGCCAGCTATGGTGGCCATTTGGCCAACTGGCTGCAAGCTACTACCACCCATTACAAATGCCTTATTACCCATGCCGGCCTTGTAAACAGCGAAAGCCAGTGGGGCACCAGCGATGGTTTTTACGAACGGGAAGTAATGAACGGCGGCACACCCTGGATGAACACCAAAACCTTTAAAGAACAAAACCCCATCCGCTTTGCGGCCAATTTTAAAACACCCATTTTAGTTACCGTAGGCGAACAGGATTTCAGGGTACCGCTCAACAATTCCATCGAAAACTGGCATATTTTACAACGCCTCAAAATCCCATCCAAACTCATCGTTTTTCCCAATGCCAACCATTGGATTACCAATGCCGAAGACAGCCGCTTTTTTTACAAAGAAGTGCAGGATTGGATGAGGAAGTATTTAGGGAGGTAGAGACGCCATGCTGGCGTCTAAATCCAGGTGGGAAATAATTAGTTGATTATGAAACCAGCGAAAGCCGTTCCTTGATTGGGCGACATTGGCGACGCTCCATTCATCTGATTGCTACTATTGGACCTTTATCGGAGCGGCGGGTATGTTGGCGCAGGTATGAGGCGTGGGCTGTGTGGGTTGGCTTCCTGCACCTTGGCATTACTTGGCTAAAAATTTTATAATGGTTGTCAATTTAAACCAAGTAATTAGACAACACAGGCCGGGAGGCCTGCGCCAGTCGATAAGGTTTTAAAATCGTAAATCCTAAAACACAAATCGTAAATTCCATGACCACCATCCAGCAAGTCCTCGACCGGCTCGACGAAATCATCATCACTTGCGAAAATGCACCGTCGAGGCAGGGGTATTTTGCGGTGCTGTACCGGCGTATGACATTGGCGGTGCAGCAGGGGTTGCAGCAAAAATCCTTTGCAGATTCAGCACTGATGGAACGGCTCGACGTTATTTTTGCGAAGCGGTATATTGATGCATTTGATGCCTGGCAAAATAACCTGCCTGTAACCAAAGGCTGGAATGCAGCTTTTACAGCCTGCAACGAGCGGCTCACCGTTATTCAGCACCTGATACTCGGCGTTAATACACATATCAATCTGGATTTAGCCATTGCCACGGCTGAGGCTTGCCCCGGCATCGCCATTACCGAAATGCAGGCCGATTTTGACCTGATTAACGATACCATCAGCTCACTGGTAGGCGAAGTGCAGGACAAGCTTACCAAAGTATGGTGGCCACTACGTTTTATCAGAAACATTACGAATAACCAACACGATGCCGTGATCAATTTTAGCATTGTGGCGGCCCGTAAAGCAGCATGGGCAAGTTCCGTAGCATTGGCCAATATAGAAGGCGATGCCCGAACCAATTACATCAATGGCATCGACAATACCGTAACAACTTTAGCCAATGGTATTATTAAACCCGGTTTCATGATAAATTTGCTGCTGAAATTGGTACGGCTGTTTGAGTACAACGATGTAAAACGGGTGATTCAATTGATAAAATGAGTTTTTAAATAATTACTTCAAATTTGTCACCCTGAGCTTGTCGAAGGGCATCATGTTGATCATAATTGCAGATCTGCAAGTAGGGCTTCGCAGGTTGTAAATCCCGATTATTTCGGGACTCAACCTGACAATCTTCCGAAGCTTTTAAAACTCAATGGCCCTGCATTCAAAAATGAAATGAGCAAGCAACTAAAAAAAAACATGACGAAACTTTCGGTTAACATCAATAAAATCGCAACATTAAGAAACAGCCGTGGTGGCAACAATCCTGATGTGGTAAAAACAGCGCTGGATATTGAACGATTTGGAGCAGATGGCATTACGGTTCACCCAAGGCCCGACGAACGGCATATCCGGTACCTTGATGTGATGGAACTTAAAAAAGTATTGACCACAGAACTCAATATAGAAGGTAATTGCAGGGAACAAAAATTT
>JAYUTQ010000583.1:0-14593 GCA_043755055.1 Chitinophagaceae bacterium
TTAATAACCTTATATTTATTGAGATCTATTACCTCATTCACAATGGCATAAGTACTCATTGATTCGATTCCGTACAAGAGTTTGTTTAGAAGAAAGAGCTCTTTCTCTATTTCCAAATTACTCATCATATCCAATTTTGATACAAACAATAAGTCACGGCTGCCATTTCCCATTACACAAACATTAGATCACGTTTAAAAAAATATGGTTGTAAATTAGTACCCTACCAAACCCTTTTTGTTAGGGCAGCCACACCCCTTAGCCGACTTAGACGAACTACAGGATGCTGTTAGGATTGCTAATAAAATAAAAACGAATAAAGTCTTCTTAATGTTCATTGTAGTTAAATGATTCTGTAAAATAACTATTTTTCATCCGTAATTATTGTTCATCGTTTTGCAGAAAGAAAAAATTAACACTACAATTCTCATCGCCCCGCTTGATTGGGGACTTGGCCATGCTACCCGCTGCATACCTATTATAAGATATTTGTTGCAAAAACAATGCCGTGTAGTTATAGCTACATCCGGATTGCATAAAAAATTACTACAGCAGGAATTTGAACATTTGGAGTTTATTCATCTTGAAGGTTACGGAATAAAATATGCCAAAAAAAATGTGCTGCTAAGGCTTGCCATACAGCTTCCACACTTTATAAAAACAGTAAAAAGAGAAAAAATCTGGTTGCAAAAAGTGGTGGATGAATACAAGATAGACGCCGTAATAAGCGACAATCGCTACGGACTCAACTCTTCAAAGGTGTCTTGTGTTTTTATTACCCATCAGTTGCAAGTAAAAGCACCGCAGTTGTTTTATTGGGTAGAAAGTATCGTTCGAAATAGGCTATACAGTTTAATAAATAACTTCAGCGAATGTTGGGTACCCGACGCTGCAATAGAAAAAGACAGCCTTGCCGGAACGCTTAGCCATCCGAAGGTTTATCCTGCGATTTCTGTAAAATACATTGGCTGGCTTACCCGTTTTGAAGCGGGTGCTACTGCCGAAAAAAAATACACCGCCACTATTAGCCTAAGCGGCCCCGAGCCACAGCGCAGTTTGCTGGAGGCTATTATTGTACCTCAGTTAAAACAACTATCAGGTAATTTTCTACTTATACGGGGCATACCCGGAGAAACAGCGCTACCATCTTTACCAAAAAATATTACCGCCGTAAATCATTTGCCCGCCGCCGATATGCAAATGGCTTTTTTACAAAGCAATTACATTATTAGCCGCAGCGGTTACAGCACTTTAATGGATATGAAAGTACTAAGGTGCAAATGCATTTTTATTCCCACGCCCGGCCAAACTGAACAGGAATATTTGGGCAAAAGTCTGGCTGCAAAAAAGATGGCTATTGTAAAACAGCAAAGTAACTTTAACCTTGCCGCCGCTTTACAGGAGGCAGCAACATTTCCTTTTAACCCCCAAGGCATATACAAAAACGAATTACTTGAAAAAGTGATAGACAACTGGCTTGCTGCTTTAGAGAGCAGGCAATAGCAGTTTTAATTAACGGATGAAACACTTTTAGCTTTAAATAACCTGCGGAATGTGGTTAAAAATGGGAGATTCCGCAGATTATCAATTTTGATAACTAGCGGAATCTATTAAAAAGTGAGAGATTCCGCAGATTATCGAAGCTTGCTTACCTATATTTTTATGGCATAACGTATAGCTATGCAGCAAGTAAAACAACTGTTTGGGCGACAATTAGAAACCAGCCAATTGATGAAACATTACCATGCTTCATCATCGGCTATGGTGGCCATAGTAGGCAGGCGGCGCATCGGCAAAACCTTTTTGGTGCGCCGTGCTATGGAAGGTCTCATAGATTTTGAAATGACCAGTATCCAACACAGACATTAGCAAAATTCGCAATGCAGTACAATTATACCTAACCTTTATTACATCGTTGGGTAATAACCAAAACGATTATAGCACAGAGTTAGTGGATAGTGAGGTAGTTGGGGAGGATTTGTTTGTAGAGTAGCATTGGGCCGCAAATTAAACCCTAAACCTCCTCCGTCTTCTATGATAAATAGGTGGAAACCACTTTCTAAAAAGACGAAGCAGTTAGGGAGTTTTACGTTTCTGGTTACTATTTAGAAATCTATAAAGAAGGCTTGGTTTATAATCACATTCGTTTTCTAAGCCCAGATCGTAAAAGTCGCCTAAGATTGCTTCATTCTGGCCTGCATACCTTATTCCTGCTATGCAAGAAACATTCATAGCATTGATTGCTCTATTGATTTCGTCAAGAGTTTGAGGTTGCTTTTTAAAAAAACAATGTCCGTACTCTAACTTAGAATGTTCAATTAAATCAGGAGCCTCTGCCTCTGGAGCTCCGCAGCTAATGCAAACTTGATTTTCGACATAAAAGTCACCTTTTACATTTTCAGAATACCTGAACGGCAATAGCTTCTTATTAAAGTTTTGAGAATTACTCATTTTATACAAAATATTTATCTACCGTAAAATCAGAAAAATTATCCTCATCGCCGCTCCACCCGATCATAAAACCCGCCAAAATTAGCCAGCTTTACACCGTCTTCCTTATAAAAATCTCCGGGAAAACCCAGTTCAAAATCACTTACAGCATCCAGCTTTTTGATGTGATCTGCTGTAAGTACCACTTCTATTGTTTTTAGGTTTTCTTCCAGTTGGCTAAGCTTGGTAGCACCCACAATGGGTATGGATGAAAAGCCTTTTTGCATAGTCCATTTTAGGGCTACATGGCTTGCCTCTACCCCTAACTCCCCGGCAATAGCCATTACTTCTTTGGTTATTGCTACGCTACGATCGTTGAGGCGTTTGCTGCCTTCTTTTATGCGGCCTTTATCGCCTTTTAAATATTTACCGGTAAGTGCACCGCCGGCTAGTGGCGCCCATGGTGTAACGGTCATGCCAAAATGTTGGGCCATCGGTATCAGGTCACGTTCGGGGGTGCGTTGTATCAGGCTGTATTCTATCTGAAGGGCCACAAGCTGGCTCCAGCCCATCAGTTCGGCCATGGTATTGGCTTTGGCTACCATCCATGCAGGTGTATCGCTAATGGCTATGTAGTTTACTTTACCACTCCGCACCAGGTCGTCGAGGCCATGCATAATTTCATCTATGGGTGTAAGGTCATCCCAAATGTGCAGGTACAGTAGGTCTATAAATTCTGTATTGAGCCTTTTTAAACTAGCTTCTACACTCCGCATCATATTCTTGCGGTTATTGCCGCTGGCATTGGGGTTGGTAAGGTTATCGTACAGCGAATACTTGGTTGCAATTACAAAAAAATCACGGTCTCTTTGGCTCACAAATTCGCCGATTATTTTTTCGCTGGTGCCGTTTTGGTAGCGATTGGCCGTGTCTAAAAAATTGCCTCCGGCACTGGCAAAGGCTTCCATTATTCCAAAGCTGGAATCTTTATCGGCGCCCCAGCCACTATCGGTTCCAAAGCCCATGGTGCCGAGGCAGAGTTCGCTTACTTTAAGGCCGCTGCGGCCAAGTAGTTTGTATTTCATAAAAAAATGTAATTGTTTGCAAGGTAAGCTGCTGCCAACCTGGGTTGAAAATCTGTTATCAGGATTAAGCTTGTGATAAGTTGAATACTTGTTTTAAAAACAGCACTCCACAGGTTTTGTTTATAAAAAACCCTGCCACAAAAAGTATGGCAGGGCTTTCGGGTTGTTTTAAAAATTCTAATTCGGAGGCAAAGTGGCACATTTCCCTTTTACATCTACAAGCCTGCCGGTATTGGTTCGTACCGTTGCACCGTTTCTTACCTGTATGCTTGCGGCTTCGCCATTTGCTGTGCTTACTATGCATTGGTTTGGCGTTCCCGTGGCTACTATTACATGGGTTTTATTGGTTGGCACTTTATTAATATTCCAATTGCCGGGTGTGTGCCAGTTGCTGCTTTGGGCACCTGTCCAGGTGGCTACTTCCAATATTACGTACACAAAAGCCGTATCGGTGCATCCAAAAGCATTGGTAACTACTAGCCTGTAAGTGCCTGCAGGTGCTGTTGTGGTGTTGGCGGTGTTCCACTGTACTGTTAGGCCACTTGTATTGTATAGCGGATTCAGGTTAGTTGTTTCACCCATACAATCCAAATACACATAAGTATCGGCACCCAATTCCGGGGTTGGGTTACTGGTAAGGGTAAGTGTTGCGGTATCTGCACAGCCATGGTTATTGGTACCTATAATTTGATAAATACCTGCCTCTACACTATCGGGCCTGGTAAGGCTTACAAAACTTTGATTGTAGTAAGCGTACGTCAGCGATCCGTCGGTAAAGTTTTGCATCAGGTTATAGCCACGGCCTATGCAGTAGGTACGGGTAAGGTCAGCGCCAAGGTCGGGTTTAATTATGCTAATTACACCTGTAGTGTCGCCTGTAAATTCAGGACTTGTGCTTCTTACACGAATGCGGTAGCCTGTACCGTTAGGCACACTAAAAGGTATGGTAAGGCTGATGGTGTTTAACTGATTTACGCCATTGCCACTAGCTGCTAATGATGCCGAGGCCAGCGGGCTGGCAAAACTGCCGCTGCTATTACTGAGTTCGGCAATGAAATTGTTACCTGCATCAAAAGAACCGGTGGCTCCAGTTTTTACCTGTACCACACCTGCCTTACAATAAGTAGCGGCAACCGTGTCTTTAATGGCCAGTTTGTAAATAGTAATGGGCTGCAATACCGAAGTATCACCCACACAACCATATTGATTGGTTTCTATCACCCTAATGGTTCCGGTAACAGATGGCAATACCGGCTGCGACCACAATGTATTAATAGCATTCGTGTTGGTACCACTTGTTTGTGTACCTCCATTTATCTGCCAAAGCCATGTGCTGCCTGCTGTTGTAGGTATATTATACGGCCATGAATATGTGCCATTTACCTGTGTACGGCCTGTAATGGTTTTGGCAAATGGCCGGTCGTAGATGGTAATGGCATCGCTGCCGGTTATGCCAGTTACTACAGGGTTGGTGCTGCTTATCCTTACCCTGTAGTTAATTCCATCACCCGTGTGGGCGGGTAATTTAGCTTTAATAATGCTATTGCCGGTACCTGCAAAAGAACCAATAACCACCGGCGTTGCCGGAAAAGCACCTGCCGCATCGCTGAGCTCTGCTTTAAATATATTGCCACTATTGTAAGTGCCTGTGGCATGGTACGAAATATTGAAACTATCGCCGGCACAATGCAATTTATCTGTAATGCTATTTACCACAATTGTGGGTGCTGCAAGGGTTACAGGTACTGTAAAATCCCAATTGTTTACCATACCCCATTTACCGTTTTTATCTACACCCCTAACCCACAAAGTATGGCTACCTGTAGTAAGGCCGGTTATATTTATTGGCACTACATAATCGCTAAAATTGGTGAGGCTGTCGAGGGTTACCGGCACACCATTGCCATAGCCGGGATCGGTATCTATATAATATTCCAGTTTGCTAAGTTTGGCTACAGGTGAAGCCGGCACCGCTACACCATTGTTATAAGCCTTATAAAAAAGCCAGGTATTGGTAAGGCTCCAGTTACCATTGGCATTACGGGCTCTTACAAATAAACGATGGACCCCTTCGCCTAATACCGCCGGATTTACAGGAATTACAACATCCACCAGATTGGTACCCGGTGTAATTGCGATATTAGTAGCGTTACCAAGGCCGGGGTCTGCATCCACATAATACTCAAGCCGGGTAATATTAGTAGCAGCAGGTGGCGGTGGCTGCGTTAACCCGCTGCCATAAGGCTTATAAAAAAGTAAATTGTTAACCAGGCTCCAATTACCATTTGCATTACGTGCCCTTACATACAACCTGTGAACGCCTTCGCTTAAGATTACCGGGTTTAATGGTATTACCAAATCCTGCAAGTTGGTACCAGGTGTAATGCCTAATGCCGTTGCACTACCAAGGCCTGGATCAATATCTATATAATATTCTATGCGGGTAATATTAGAAGCAGCAGGTGGCGGGGGTGGTGGTGAGCCACCACCATACGGTTTGTAAAAAAGCCATGAAGCGGCAAGGCCCCAATTGCCATTCGCATTTTGAGCCCGGGCAAACAGGCGGTGTACGCCCTGGCTTAAAGCGGTGGTATTAATAGGGATGTTTAAATCTACAAGATTGGTACCGGGAGAAATGCTTAATGCAGTGGCATTTCCAAAACCGGGATCCACATCTACATAATATTCCACCCGGCTAATATTGGGCTGTGCCATAGACGGTATTGGTAACATGCTTACAAGCAATAAGCCAAATGCTGCCATTACGCTCATCCATGTATGCCTTCTAATACCCTTTTCCGGAGGCGGGTATTGAGCTATTAAATATGGTAGTAACATAATAAGTTTTTTAGAATGATTGAAAAAATCATGGCGTACAAAAAAGTTGCTCCTTGTTGTGATGGGTATTTTTTACCCCGGCCATAAAGCCATACACATTAGTCTAAAGCTTCTTAATTGTTGCTTCTAACACTTATTGTTACATTATATGGATTGGTAGTAGCAGCCGTAGAAGGTGCTGTCAATTTATAAATAGCCGGTACTGCAGGTATACCACTAATCTTGTAGCGGAACGCTGGTTCTCCTCCAAAAATGCCACAGTCTGTGGGTTGGTTAGCTGCAT
Source organism: Chitinophagaceae bacterium (assembly GCA_043755055.1). Lineage (GTDB taxonomy): Bacteria > Bacteroidota > Bacteroidia > Chitinophagales > Chitinophagaceae > JAZKFT01. The sequence goes on from JAYUTQ010000583.1 coordinate 6,637, forward strand.
CGAAACCGCCGTTTATAGCCAGCGATCCTGCTTTAAGTACAAAATAATCTTCGTCGAAAAGAGGATCGTTATAATAGCCTGGCTGATCGGAGCTGCCGCCAAGCCTGTTAAAAAGGTTAGACCAGCGCTGCCCCCAACGGTTGTTGCTGCCGGGTACCGGTTGGGCGGGTTGGGCTTCATAGAAAAAATTATTTTCATACACCGTATTTACACTGCTGGAAATATTGGTGTAATTGAACATGCTGTTTTTTACCAAAACACTGGCAGCATTAAAAGAAATATTACCTCCTGAATACTCAGGCGAAGTAGATACGCAATTAATTATACCGGCTGTAGTTCCATTTAAATAAAGTGTTACGCTGTTGATGTAACTGTTATAAATCTGAATATTGGTTACCGGCAAAAAAGGTGGGGCACTATAATTCATATAAGCATTGTGCACTACACTACTATAAATTTTGATGTTTCTAACCTTTACATCGTAGTAATTATTAAAAATGAATGTGCCTGCGCAACGCTTAAATTGTACATTATCTACACTATCGGCAGCAGTGTAGCCGCCAACGGTAAAATTACCGGAACAGCCCTCTATCACACTACTGTCAGATCCGGCACCGAACGTTAAAGAGATACCTGATGGCGCATCTGTTGCTACCACCTGCAAACCCGGGTTTGCATCCAGATTGTAACCAAAGCCCATAACTACAAGGCGCTTGTTTATTGTACCGCTAAAATTAGGGCCGTACACCTGTATGGTGTCGCCGTTGGCCGCGGCGGTATGAGCGTCGGCAAAAGAACTGTAATCAACACCAGTTAATGGCAAGCCGGAGTAACCAATGCGCCGGATGGTAGCAAAAGAAATACTGCACACGAATGTGGCCATTACGCTAAAAAGGAAAATCTTTTTCATTTGGGGGGGGGATTTTATGATTACAGAAAAGTTGGAAAATGCGCCTGAGCAATCATTCTATGTTTGTTCTAAAAGAGGGTATCACAATTTATGCTTTATTGAACAAAATAATCAATGCTTTTCATTAATCCAGGCGTAAAGAGTTATTAATTGGTGCCTGATAAAATCAATTTATCTTTAGTGGTAACAAAACCATTGCAGTATTGGTGTTGTATATCCCTAGACACTTAATTCCAAGAGCAAATTTTTTTCATTGAGCAAAAAATGCCTATACCTCTTATTGCTACTTATAGCGCTGCAACAGGCAGCATTAGGCAGGCATATAAAAGGTGGCTGGATTTACTATGAATGCCTTGGCCAAAGCCAGAGCCAACCGACAAAACTATCATACAGGCTTACACTAAAACTTTACAGGGATTGCAACGCTTCCTCGCCGGGTCAAAATCCCGATGCTATTAATTTTACCATTTTCAGAAACGCTGATAATATTCAAGTAGCCAATGTGCCGGCATCCAAAACAAAAGAATATACCTTGTCTAAAGGTACTTTTAGCAATTGTATCAATCCCCGGCCCAACATCTGCTATGTTGTGTTTGAATATGTTACCTTGGTAGATTTAGATCCTTTGCCTGCAGGCTATATTATTTCGTTTCAGCGATGCTGCCGTATAGATGGCATTGTTAATATGTTGCCCCCATCACAAAGCGAGGGCATTACTTATTCCATCACGATTCCAGGTTCCAACTTAAATGCCACTTACCCAATAAACAGCAGCCCCATCTTTGCAGAAAAAGACACGGCACTTACCTGCTTTAATGCCAATATTATTTTAGATTATTCTGGTACCGACCCCGACGGCGATTCGCTTGTATATGCTTTTACACCTGCATTAAGTGGCAGTAGCCAAAGCAATCCCTCACCCAATGTAAGCTCTGCGCCGCCTCATTCTTCGGTAGAATATAACCCGGGCTTTAGTTTTCAAAATCCGTTTGGCACCAGCATGTCCATTGATCCCAATACTGGGATTATTACCGGCCAAACCCCGCCTGCAATTGGCGAATATGTATTAGCAGTTAGTATAAAAGAATTCCGCAACGGACAGTTTTTGGCCGAAACAAGAAAGGAGCTGCATGTGTTTGTAGCAGGCTGTGCCCTTGTGGCCGCTGTGTTGCCGCCAAAGATTTTTTCCTGCGATGATTTTGCTGTTACATTCGAAAACCAGTCTACATCTTCGGCAGTAAAAACGTACTTCTGGGATTTTGGAGTGCCAGGTATTACTACAGACACAAGCAACCTGCCCAACCCAACCTACATATACCCCGATACAGGTACATTCAGAGCCAAACTGATTATTAATGAAATGGAAGAATGTAGCGATTCGGCATTTACCAACGTAATTGTATATCCCGGTTTTAAGCCGGGCTTTACCGTTTTTGGTTCCTGCCTGTTGAATCCTTTTCAGTTTACAGATACCACCATATCCAGATATGGCGTGGTAAATAAATGGTCGTGGAGTTTTGATGAACCCTTGCTTACAAATGATTTTTCTACCCTTAAAAATCCTGCTTATACTTACTCTTCGTTAGGCGTAAAAAACGTTTCGCTTACTGTAGAAGACAGTAAAGGATGTGTGGAAACCATTGTAAAACCTTTGCAGGTATTAGACAAACCACCGCTTAACCTTGCTTTTAAAGACACGCTGATTTGCAGCATTGATACCCTGCAATTAATGGCAGGCAGTTCGGGCACTTATGTGTGGACACCTAACCTCAGAATCCTTAACAGGTTTAGCGCCACACCGCTTGTATACCCGGTAGATACCACCACCTATTATGTAACCGTAACCGATGGTGGCTGTACCAATACAGATAGTGTAAAAGTGAATGTATTAAATTTTATTACCGTAGATGCCGGACGTGACACAACCATTTGCCGAACCGATGCAGCACAACTGAGGCCTGTAAGCGAGGGGCTGCAATACCAGTGGACACCCACTGCCACACTTAATAACGCCAATATTAAATTTCCTTTGGCTACGCCTGCAAATGCTGCTACTACTTACTACGTAACTGCCAACCTTGGCAAGTGCCAGGCTGTAGATAGCGTTACTGTAAAAACCGTCCCATACCCACAGGCAAATGCTGGTAAAGACACTACCATATGCAACAATACAGTGGCCACTTTAAACGGCACTATTGTGGGATCATCGATTAGCTGGAGCCCAGGAAGTATTGTCAGCAATCCCAATATTCTTAAACCAACTACCAGGCCGGCCACTTCCACTTCTTACGTACTTACTGTTTTGGATACCATCGGTTGCCCCAAACCTTTTAGGGATACGGTATTGGTAAATGTGCTTCCAAAATTAAATGTGTTTGCAGGTAACGATACCAGTGTTGTGTTAGGTCAGCCGTTGGTATTTCAGCTGGCAGATATACCGGCCGTTACTGTTTATCGTTGGTCGCCGCCAACAGGGTTAAACAATGCCAATATTCACAACCCCACTCTAATCATTACCAAAGAAACATTACCGGCGGGGCAGGAAAGCATTTTGTATACCCTTACAGCCTCCACACCAAACGGCTGTACAGAAAGTGATGCCGTTCTGGTAAAGGTTTTTAAAACCGGGCCATCCATTTTTGTACCCAATGGTTTTACGCCAAATGGCGATGGAAAAAATGATGTGATAAGACCCGTACTTGCAGGCATGCAAAGCCTCGACAGGTTTCAGGTGTATAACCGCTTTGGGCAGCTTGTGTTTGGCACCACAACAGTAAACAAAGGTTGGGATGGAAAAATAAACGGTGAACCACAGCCCGCAGCAGCTTATGTGTATCAGGTACAGGCTACGGAATATACGGGTAAAGTAGTAAAGCAATCGGGTAGTTTTGTATTGATAAGGTAAGTAACTTGGGAATGCAACACATTATAAAAATGATAACTGCATATTTTACTTTCGATAAAATTAACTGTTCCTACAAGTATGAATTCTCAACACTGGTTGGCTTTTCTGTTTGCTCCTCTAACTTGACTATGCCAAAATTAAAATTATAGAAATAGCTTTTTGATGCTTAGGCGCTTTTTAAAAATATTACTACTTATAATGGCTTGCACCAGCAGTTATGCTACCCATATTGTAGGTGGCGAACTCGGATACACCTACCTGGAAAAATATGTGACAGATGATGGCGTTACGATGTATGTGTACATTGTAACTGCCAGGCTGAATAAAGATATTAATGCATCCGGCACCTTGCCCGACGCTATTGTGCTTAAAGTACATAACCTCGTTTCTAACGTTTTGGTTTTTGATAAACCAATTTTAAAAGTTTCGCAGTACCCTATGCCTATCAGTACTACACTTCCGTGTACGGTAGTGCCACCGGGTGCAGCATACGAAGTAGGCATCTATTCCGATACAGTAGCATTTGAATATTCGGCCGAAGGTTACTCTTTGGCATCCAGCAGTTGCTGCAGGGTTACCGGTTTGGTAAATACTTTAAACTCAATTAATATTGGTGCTACATATAGTACTACTATACCGCCACATTCGGCAATAGAAATAAACAGCACACCCGTTACTAACGACTCCATTAAAATTATTTGCAAAGATGTGCCGGCCTATTTTTCTGTTCCCTTTTTTGATGCAGATGGCGACTCTTTAAAATATGAATTTTGTGGTGCATACGATGTAGATGGCGACCCGCCATTTACAACGCTCAATTATGCCCCGGGCTTTAGTGGCAGCAATCCGCTAGCCGGCAACCCTCAAATAACCATAAACCCTAATACCGGGCTTATTACCGGTGTAGTACAAATGCCCGGCGATTATGTTGTTAGTTTTTGTGTGCAGGAATTAAGGAATGGTGCTGTAATAAATGTGTATCGCAAAGAGTTTCAGTACCGGGTTACTGAATGTGCTACCGTAAGTTCATTACCCGAAAAATATTACAGTTGCGATGACCTTACGATTACTTTTTTAAACAATAATAGCCCCACCTACAAATACCGGTGGGATTTTGGAGTGCCATCGCTCAACAACGATACCAGCAATCTCAGCGTTCCTACTTTTACATATCCCGATACAGGGAGTTACCGCATACAGCTCATAGTAGGCCGTGACGCTTTGTGTACAGACACTTCTTACAGCACTGTAATTACCTATCCTGTTTTTAATGCGGCTTTTAGTTTTCCGCAGTTAAAATGCTCTGCAAATCCAATCTTTTTTAACGATGCAAGTACTGCTACCTATGGCAATAGCAGTAAGTGGCAATGGTATGTGCAGTACCCAGCAAATACGCCATTCCGTTTGGTAGATTCGGTACAAAATCTGGTATACCGTTTCCCTACACAAACAGGAACGGATACCATCGCCAAAGTAAAATTATTGGCAGAAAGCAGCAAGGGCTGTATTGATTCTGTGGTTCATACCCTGCCCATCATTCAAAGCCCGTTGATCGATGCCGGGCCCGACCTTAATTTTTGTCTGGGTGATAATGCCATCATCAATGCCAGCACAAACGGTAGTGGAATACAGTGGCAACCGCCTGCATTTTTATCCAATGCTTTTATTATAAACCCAAACGCTGCGCCACCCGTAACTTCTACTTATCAGCTCCAAGTTTCTAACTCACAATGTACCAGCAGGGATTCATTTACGATTTATGTAACTCCCAAACCCTTTCCTAATGCAGGCACGGATACAGTGCTTTGTTTTGGCGATACCGTACGACTGAATGGCATGGGTGGACAGACATTTTTATGGAGTCCGGTTACAGGGCTAAGTAATGCTTTCGTAAGAAATCCGATAGCCAAACCGCAAGTAAGTACCACCTATATTTTGAGTGTAAAAGATACCCTTGGGTGCAGTCGTATTTTTAAAGATTCTGTATTTGTACGGGTCGTTCCCAAGCTAAATATAAATGCCGGAAAAGATACATTTGTAGTGGTGCCCAGTAGTGTGCAGCTAACTGCAAAAGGAGCACCCTTCTATCAATGGATGCCTGCTGCTTTTCTGGATGATGCCACAAAAGCAACTCCGTTGGCTACCATTAGCACTACTCAGACATTTTATGTTCGGGGCTACACAGCTGAAGGCTGTGAAGGCTTTGACACCATGAAGGTTCGGGTACTCGAATATGAACCAGATATATTGGTTCCCACAGCTTTTAGCCCCAATAAAGATGGGCTGAATGATTTACTAAGACCAGTTGGTTACGGAGTAGAATTTTTAGAAATATTTGCGGTGTACAATCGCCTTGGCCAGCAACTTTTTAATACAACAACGATGGGTAAAGGCTGGGATGGCACCATCAATGGCAAGCCACAACCGGAAGGTGCTTATGTATGGCATTTAAGAGCCAGAGATTTTAGAAACAAAGTAATTGAGAAGAGAGGAACAACAATACTTATCAGGTAAATAATGTTCAATAATCTAAGGCTGTTAGCATTCTGCTTTCAGCCTTTTATCTTTCCTTTGCGCCATGCAAAAAACCATACTTATTACAGGGGCCACATCCGGCTTTGGAAAGGCTTGTGCCGAAATATTTGCCAGTAACAATCATAACCTCATTATCACCGGCCGCAGGGCAGAAAGGCTTGCAACGATAGCAGGAACATTGCAGGAACAATATGGCATTAAAGTGCTGCCCCTTGCATTTGATGTGCAGAATAAAACAGCTTGTTTTGAAGCGATTGCCGGGCTGACAGACGAGTGGAAAAAAATAGACATTCTGATTAACAATGCAGGCCTAGCCCTTGGCCGGGATTTGTTTGACGAAGCAAATACAGAAGATTGGGAAACGATGATAGATACCAACGTAAAAGGCCTGATGTACATTAGCAAAGCAGTAGTGCCGTTAATGCAGCAGCAGGGCAAAGGCCACATTATTAATATGGGATCCGTAGCCGGAAAAGAAGTGTACGAAAGGGGTAACGGCTACTGTGCCAGTAAGTTTGCAGTAGTGGCCCTAAGCCGCTCCATGCGAATAGATTTACTAAAGCATAAAATAAAAGTAACCTGTATAAACCCCGGTGCAGCCGATACCGAATTTAGCACTGTACGGTTTAAAGGCGACCAGGAAAAAGTAGCCGGCATCTATAATGGCTTTACGCCACTTACACCAAAAGATGTAGCTGAAGTAATTTACTATACCACTACTTTGCCTGAGCATGTTTGCATAAACGATTTGGATATTACCTGCCTTGCGCAGGCCGATGGTATTTATTTTTACAAAGAATAAATAGCTGCAATTGGGAATATGATATTATCACTGCCAGTAAGAATCGACTATATTCAACTTTCATTTTTATAACGATAAATCTGATTGCCCTATGAACAACCGCCGTTCTTTCTTAAAAAAATCTGCTTCACTTGCCGGTGGCAGCTTGTTGCTTTCTGTATTCGACAGTAAGGCTTTTACCATTTTTAAAAACAATATTGTAGCACCAAGCGATCAGGTAAATATTGGCGTAATAGGTGCCAATGGCATGGGCTGGAGCAATGTAAAAGCCGCCTTAAAAATACCCGGCGTAAACCTGGTAGCTATTTGCGATATTGATAGCAATGTAATTGACAAAAGATTAAAGGAGTTGGAAGGCTTAAAAGCAGATGCCACCAAAGTGAAGCGATTCGGGGATTACAGGGCACTACTGGATCAGAAAGATATTGATGCCGTAATTATCGGCACGCCGGACCATTGGCATGCTTTAATGATGGTACATGCCTTAGAGAGTGGCAAGGATGTGTATGTGGAAAAACCGGTTGGCAATTCCATCATTGAATGCCGCACCATGGTACGGGCACAAGAAAGGTATAACGGTGTGGTACAATGTGGCCAATGGCAGCGGAGTCAGCAACATTTTAAAGATGCCATCGATTTTGTACACAGTGGTAAATTAGGCAATATAAGAACTGTAAAAGTTTGGTGCTATCTGGATTGGAAACAACCCATTCCTGTAAAGCCGGATAGCGAAGTGCCGGCCGGAGTAGATTATAAAAGCTGGCTGGGGCCGGCACAAACAAGACCTTTTAACATCAATCGTTTT
>JAYUTQ010000584.1:0-5882 GCA_043755055.1 Chitinophagaceae bacterium
TTTTACAATAGCGTATTTGGTTTTTTCATTTAGATTTACCTCGTAACCAAACTTTAAATCAACCAATGTTTTTATTTGTGAGTTTCTTAAGTAAATTATTCCCCGGCAAAAAAGCAGATCAGGCTTTTAAAAAACAATTAAAAAATGTACTCGGCTTTACGCCGGGCCGGCTCGATATTTATATAGCAGCCTTAAGCCACCGCTCTGTAAAAGACGCCGCCGAAGACAATAACGAACGCCTCGAATACCTTGGCGATGCCGTACTCAGCTCCATTGTAGCCGATTTTTTATACAAACGCTACCCTCGCAAAGGCGAAGGCTTTCTTACAGAAATGCGCAGCAAAATGGTAAACCGCCAGCAGCTAAATGATATAGCCCTTAAAATGGGCCTCAAAAAAATTACCCGGTTTAATAAAATAGATGGCAGCCTTAAAAACAGCCACATCTTTGGCAACACCCTCGAGGCCGTAGTAGGCGCCATTTACCTCGACAGGGGCTACAAAAAAACACAGGCCTGGGTTATGAAGCAGCTCATCATCCCCCACCTGTTTATGGACGACCTTGAGCTGCAAGACATCAACATCAAAAACAAACTTATTGGCTGGGCCAGCAAAAACAACAAAGTCCTCACCTTTGACATCCTCGAAGAAAAAATAGAAAAAGGCCGTCGCCTTTTCGTAATTGGTGTATTTATAGATGGCGAAACCATTGCCTCCGGCCGTGGTTACAATAAAAAAGACGCCAGCCAAATAGCCGCACAATTAGCTGTTGAAAAATTGGCACTGTAACCAGAAAAAACAAAATACAGTCATTTCGAAAACACATTCATTGCGAAGCCGGTTCTTGCCGGCTGTGGCAATCCCCTACCGCCAGTAAACCAGTTTTAAAATACCACCAACCCACACCTTGCCGCAGGAATGAGGCCCGGCCTTGTGTATTGGCTTCCTGTGCCGCCACGTTACTTGATTCACCAAAAAATCTCCGTTATTGCGAGAATGGGTTCCTGCCCAACGAAGCGACCCCCTACTACCAGTGAACCGTTTACAAACAACAACCCTCCAGTTAGGCGCAGGAATAAGGCCCGGCCTTGTGTGTTGGCTTCCTGTGCCGCTGCGTTACTTGATTCAATAAAAAAAATCACCAAACAGGCGCAGGAATGAGGGACGGAGAAGTCCAACCAATCAACCAATAAACCAATTAATTAACAGGGCGTAACCCCGCCGAAAACCGGGCGGGGTCAGGCTTTCCGTTCCAATTTTTTTGGCCGAAAACCAAGGCCAAAAAAGATTTCCACTACAATCCTTTACGCAGCTAATGCATACTAAAATTTCATTTAATTCTACCCGCACTCATCTTTGGTAAAGAGATTTCCAAATTTGAAATAACACCGATACTTAATATTGCCTATTTTACAATTCATTTTCCATATCCCTTACAATTTCAATCTATCGTTTATAGATGCTCAAAACAGTTGCATGGTCGGCAGATAGGTCCTACAGAACAGGAAGTGATACAGAGCCCATCCAATTTTACATGGATGCACTATATAATAGCGACCGACTCGATTTACTATTAGGCTATTTCAGTTCTGCTGCTATAAATGTATTATCTCTTGGGTTTGCTAGTTTTCTTTACAATAGCGGCTCTGTAAGATTAATTGCAAATAATGTTTTATCTCAAGAAGATAGAGATGCAATTAAGGTAGGAAGGGATGAAGAAATGCCGATTAGTCTATTTGATCTTTCGGATATAAAAAGTTTAAAAAATACACTCGACGAGTATGGAAAACATTTTTTTGAATGTCTATCCTGGTTAATTGCGAATAAAAAAATTGAGATAAAAATAATACGGCCTAAAATCGGTAAGGGTATCGCACATTATAAGTCCGGAGCCTTTTACGATGGTATCGATACAGTAGGCTTTAAGGCATCATGTAATTTTACTGCATATGGTTTATTAGAAAACTTAGAAGAATTAGATGCATTTCTAAGTTGGGAAAATAGCAGGTCAAGCAAAATGATTAATAGGCAGGATATTGACTTTGAAAGTATTTTTTCGGGCAAGTCCGATATTGTTGAATACTTACAAGTCGAGGATGTTTTGTTAGCTATCAAAAGCGAATTCGGTGATTGCTCTATCAACCAATTACTGATTAAAGAAAAAGAACTCATTGAAAAGAAAAGTAGTGTTTTAGAAAATCGGGGAGTTAGGAAAGTATTCGAGAAAGCCCTGATTAAAATTGAAGAAATAATCAGCAAACCACGTTTCCCATTTGCATCAGGCCCAAGATCGTATCAAATGGATGCCTATGCAAACTGGGTTAATAATAACTACCAAGGTATTTTTGCCATGGCAACCGGAACGGGCAAAACAATCACTTCATTAAACTGTCTCCTACAGGAAATTAAAAAAAATGAAGATGGCATTTACCATGCTTTGATTTTAGTACCTACGATAACACTTGTCAATCAATGGGCCGACGAGGCTCTTCGTTTTAATTTTCAGGAGATTATAAAAGTTTCTTCGAAAGTTCAATGGGAAAGCGGATTGGCTACCACACTATCAACAGCAAAAAAAATTCCAACATCTTTTATCATCATTTCTACTTATGCATCCTTCATAAAAGAAAGGTTCAATAAGTACATAAATCTGCTTCCTGACGATACCCTATTTATTGCTGATGAAGCACACAATATTGGTTCGCCTACCGTATTAAGCAGATTGCCCAATATGCAAATACAAAAACGCATTGGCCTCTCGGCTACGCCAAAAAGAATTTACGATATTGAAGGAAGTGCTGCTATGGAACAGTTTTTTAATGATAGCGAACCATATACTTACGCTTTCTCTATAGAACGGGCTATTGAAGAAGGTATCCTTTGTAAATATTATTACCATCCACACATAGTAACATTAACTGCAGAGGAGCTAAACGAGTACATTGAAATAACTAAAAAATTATCAAAATTTTTCAACAAACAAACAGGCGGTTTTGATGATAGCGATATTGTACAATTGTTACTACTCAAAAGAAAGCGTATCATTCACAAAGCAGTAAACAAGCTTACCATAACAAGGCAAATTTTAGAAGACCAGTTTAGAAAATACGGCCATCTGAAATATACTTTTATTTATGTTCCCGAAGGATCAACCCCCGAAGTGACAGAAGATGAAACAGGCGATGATGAAACCATTAAAATTATCAACCAATATACCAGAGAAATTGGAAGAATAGATGATTCAATAAGGGTAAATCAGTTCATTAGTGGCATGGCAGATCGCAACGAAATTTTAGATCAGTTTAAAGAAGGTAAAATTCATGTAATAGCATCCATGAAGTGCCTCGATGAAGGCGTAGATATTCCAAGGGCCGAACATGCTATCTTTTGTTCCAGCACAGGAAATCCAAGACAATTTATACAACGCAGAGGAAGGATATTAAGGACACATCCCAATAAAGATATTGCCATCATTCATGACCTTATTGTTATTCCCGACTTAACAGCATCTGACAGTAATTCCGATACCTTTAGAACAGAAAGAAGCTTAGTAGAAAAAGAATTGGAACGTGTGATGTACTTTGCTTCATTAGCTATTTGGAAATTTGCGGCCTAATAAATTAAATAAAACAACTTGCACAGCCTTCTTCCTCAGCATCCCCAAGAATGTCAAGTAAATAAGGTGATTTTATATTCGCTTTTTTACTCTCACTTCTTTTGATGTACTCCTCCTTAATATTTGTAACTCTTTCTGGTTTTATCAATTCAGCAAGCGGCTCGTCCTGTATCCAAGTGTATCCATCCTTCTCATACTCCATAGCTTTAATAAATAGTTCAGGGTGCTGCTCGTACAGCCACACCCACTCAATCTTTTGCTGATAAAAGCAAAAGAAGCAACCGGAACGGCTTCTTGCATTAGTGGCCTTCTTACCATTTACTTCAAACGCATTTTCCTTATAATATTCCGGCACCCCAACGCCAGACTCTTCTAAAATTCTAAAAATATCGTCCCGTACTAAAACATCATCATTGTTAACCAATGCAAAATCAACTTCAGCAGACAGAGGGTAGTTGGTAGTTTTAATAAATTGAAAAACCGCTCTATTAAAATCCTTTACACCCAAATCAAGTAATTGATTCAGTTTCTGTTGTTGATTAAAAGTAGCAGAAATCTTAGTGCTTAAAATTTCAATAGTTCTTTCCGTTTTCCCGTTCAATGATAAAGTTCCATACATCTCCTTTGCTAACGCAACATTACTATTTGCCAGAAATTTATTTACCACATCTTCACTCCAGATATTTTTTCGGAAAGGAAAAATAGACTGAATGTTTGATTTCTTAGAAATGTAGCCCTCCCGGTCTTCATCACCACGAATACCAACATAAGAAACCACCGGATCGTTTCCTACAAACTTTTCAAAAGGCTCTAACTTCAGTTTCTTGGTACACCATCTTGCATTAGAAGATGGCAGGTAACCACCATACATTTTAATAAAATGATCAAATGGTAGCTCAGGGCTATTATCTGCACCCGTTAACCGAATTATTTTTTTACCTAAAAATATTTCCAGATTATCAATAAGCTGATAGGTTTCATCCAGTTCTTTACCTGTATCAGAAGTATAATACTCTATATCCAAAAGTGGATAATGTTGCTTCATATAAATGGCCAAAGCAGCGCTATCTTTTCCACCAGATATACCTAATAAGTGACGGACTTTATTCATGTAATTATTTTTATTCTTTAAGATGCTTAGGGCGTATCCCCGCCGAAAACCAGGCGGGGTCGGGCTTTCCGTTCCAAGTCCGCCGCCGCATACAATCAACAAAGCTTCGCATATTCAACAGTCATTGGCGGCGTTACGGGCTTTCCACTGCAATCCCTTACGCTGCATTCTCATTTCAAAACCTCAGTAATTTCTTTTACTTGGAATAACGCCTCTTACTCCTCCTCTTGGCTCATCTACATCTCCTTTATATCTGGGAATTACATGAATATGACAATGTGGTATCGACTGTCCAGCCTCCTCGTTTACATTGATTCCGATATTAAACCCATCAGGATTAAATCGCTTTTGCAACTCTTCTTTTACCTTATTTATCATAATCCAGCAAGCAGTTTGTTGCCTAAGAGACAAATCAAAATAACTTGATACAAGTCGTTTTGGTACAACTAAAGTATGGCCGGGATTAACAGGAAACTTATCAAAAAAAGAGAATGCAGTTGCACTTTCAAAAAGCAATTCCCTTTGGTCATCACCTTTAAAAAAAGGGCTGACACTTTCATTGCCAATATTTAAAAAAGTATAATGTTGATATTCGTAAATTTCACAATTATCATTTAAAAAAACTGATTTATAAGGAAGCTTAATGGTGCACTGATAGGTTTGTTTTTTATGTAATGTATGCATCCTATATCCTTCAAATTGCAAGTCTCTCCGAACAGCGAAATATGCCTTACCACTTGGTTTCAGCAATGCTGAAACCTTCATTAAAACTTGTACTTGTTCCTCTGCCAGCAATACATTGAGTACATAAAAACAAATGACTGTATCAAATTTATCAGCAGGAAATGTTGGAAAATAATGAGGGTCATAGCCAACAATATCATGCCCTTGTAGCTTTAGCAACTCAACATCTTTTCCAAATCCACAGCCAAAATCTAAAATTGTTCCAGCCACTAAATTTTTATTCAATAGAAACTTTGCAGGAAAAGAAATTGAATCTCTTTCTTTAGCTGTGTGATGGCTATATGGGTTTGATTTTACATTGTCCATTCTTTGTAACCTCTTGTTTCAATTAAATATTTTGAAGTGTTTATGAGTTGGTTAAAAGCATTGTTTTTCCAATTAGCAATAGAATTGTTGCCCAATAAAGTTATTT
>JAYUTQ010000585.1:0-2649 GCA_043755055.1 Chitinophagaceae bacterium
GCATGCACTTACAATAGGAAAAAATAAAGCTGATTTACCTAGTGTTATGTTTATAGTATTTACTAATTTTTATTTACCATAAAAACATTTAAAAGCGTACCAGATAATAAATTATTAAGCTTATAATATAGAGACTTACAAAAGGCCGAGAATTTAACTTTAAAAACAGGCATGGCTACATGTTTTTTGGCTAATTTAATAAAAGCTACTGCCTGAGGTTCGTTGAGTAATTTATCCCTGTAAATGAAGTTTACAAGGTACAGGCAACGCTCTTTTAGCTTATTTTCTGTAATAAAACCTTGTGCTTTAGCCCAGTTAAAAATAGTATACAATTCGTTCAATTTAGAAAAAAACAATTCGGGTTTTGTGGTAGTATTGGTTGCATGGCGGCGCCAGTAATGCAGGTATTTAGCACTTTCATACACTTTGCCACTTGCAGCAACAACCATCCAAAATTTCCAGTCACCCGAAGATTTAAAAGCTGAGATATCCGGCATTTGTGCCATAATACTTTTTCGAAACAGAGCACTACCGGCCGTGGCTATACCACGGCTATTAATAATGCGATGGGTAATAAATTGGATTCCGGCATGTAAAATATAACTGCTTGCCAGGCTACCGGTGTAATTTATTTTCCCATTATCGTACACAGTAAGGGTTTGGCAAAAAGAGAGGCTCACATTGTCATCTTTTTGTGTACCCTCCCAAAGGTTTTCCAGCAAAGAAGGTTCACTCCAATCATCACTTTCGGCAATTAAAATCCACTCGCCTTTTGCCAAGGCAATGCCTTTGGTCCATTGCTTAAAAACGGAGCCGCTATTAGTTTCGTTGTACACAATATTAGAAACCTTAGGATGGTTTCGGTAGCCCTCAATTACATTTCGGCTATTGTCTGTGGAACAATCGTCTAAAATGATTACCTCAAAATCTGTAAAGGTTTGGTTTAGTATAGTATCAATTCTAAGTTGGAGGTAGGGAGCGTGGTTATAATTGGGTATTAAAACGGAAATCATTAAAACACAAATTTGAAGTGATGCAAAATAAAAGAATTAAAGGGAAGGGCTGTTTATTTATTAAGGTTGGGGATTAATTAATGCAGCACCCGGCTTATTTGGTTTATTATTACGGTGTAACATACATATTTAGGGACGATGAAATTCCCCCTAAGTACGAAGCAGCAATTAGCTAAAAAGCAGGGTTAGCCTATCCTTAACTGTAATATAGCTGTACTTCATCGGCTGCAGGAGGCTTTTGATAAATAGCTTTTTTTTACCAATATAATTAAGCTGTGCAAAATGCTGCTGTTTTAAAGCCGCCAGATTTTTTGTAAGCGACACAACAAGTATACCTAATCGGTCGGCATCCTGATCTAAAGCTGCTATGTGTTTTTGATACTGCCGGCAGCGGATAATGGCCCTACCCAAAAAAGGTAACACCACAGCGGTACGCAGGCCTTCATAATTATCCTGCCATACACCCTCTTTAAAAACAGCTTCATCATCATCTAACCTTACCACCGAAAAACCGGTTTGTTGCGATGCATGCACCCTATAATGGATAAGTTTTTTATCTAAAAAATACAATTGGTTTCTTACTGCAATCTGCAGGGCAATCCAGTAATCGTGCCAGTGTGGTATAGGGCAATAGAAAGGCAATATGTAGGCTTTCGCTTCCTTTTTAAAACAAAATGCAGCACCTGTTACAAAATTGTTCAGCTTTAATAGCATTTCCAGCAAGTTGTTTTCGTTGGCCATCTGCTGTAGTTGAACCGAAAAACTCAATGCACCCCAAAGGGTTTTGTTTTCCAGTACACCGGCATCGCTTAAAAAAAAGCCGTTTGTAAATACACCCACTGCCTTAGGATGTTTTATAAAAAATGCTACTGTATCCGCTACTTTATGATCAAGCCACCGATCGTCCTGATCGCAAAGAAAAATAAGGTCGCCGGTGCAAAGGGTTATAGCTTGTTCAAAATTTTTACGGGCTTGTAATGTTTTCCTATTCTGAACCAATGTAATAATACCGGGATGCTTTTTCTGAAATTGATTGATGATATGTATGGTATTATCAACAGACATGTCGTCGCAGATAATTATTTCTGTTACCGGAACTGTTTGTTCAAAAATTGAATGTAGTTGTTCTGCCAAAAAATCTCCACCGTTCCATGTACACAATGCTACAGAAATTTTCATAGTATCATCACTGTTTTAAGTCGGTGTTATTATAAAAAACGTTTTGTAGCAATCAGGAGACTACAGTGCTATTTTGTAATAATTGCTGGTAGAAAGCATGACGTACTTCTCCAGCCGTGGCTTCAGCGTAATTATCTTCTGCAGTTTTAAAGGATGCTTCTATTAAAGCCAGCCCTTTTTTATAATCCTGTAGCAATAAAGAAACGGCATCTGCAAATCCTTGTTTTTCATCCCGCATTAAAATTTTAGAATCATCGTTGGCAACAATACCCGCACATGCCAGAGGAGTAGCCACAATCGGTATTCCAAAAGCCATAGCCTGAATTATTTTAGCTCTGATGCCACCCCCGCCAAGTCTTATAGGAACTATTAAAATGCTATTCGTCATTATTTCCGAAAGATGCTCTATGAATCCTGTAAAAATAATGTGCTTGTTATGAGCAAGTGAGGCTTTGAA
>JAYUTQ010000586.1:0-5877 GCA_043755055.1 Chitinophagaceae bacterium
AAACATAGCAGACCCTTACGCCGCTTACGACGACAAAGCACTTTTTTCTTACTTAAAAGTTTTTAAAGCATATCAAAAGCCCGGCGAAAAATACGAATACAGCAACCATGCTGTGGGACTGCTAGGGGTAATTCTTGAAAAAGTGAACGGCATTTCTCTGGAAGAACAATACCGTAAAACCATTTTTGGTCCTTTAAAAATGAAAAATTCCTACTCAACTTCCATAAAGGATAGTTCGGTTGCAGCACAGGGCCACGATGAAACAGGCAACCCGACAAACTACTGGAATTTTAAATCTTTAGCTGCTTGCGGTGCCATAAAAAGCACTACTGAGGATCTTATTAAATATGCAGTGCCATTTGCATTAATGCCCATGACCAAAGGAAAGTACGATGCAAGAACATTACTGCTACAGGAAATTACGTACAATAAAAACCCGCTGATAGTAAGCCTTGGTTGGCATTTGGATACAGAAGATAAAACCCTTTACACGATGGAACATAACGGCGGTACGGGTGGCTTTCGCAGTAATATTTCTATAATGCCTTCTATGCGTTTGGCAGTAGTGGTGCTTAATAACTGTGCCGAAGAGCCAGGCTCACCAATAGTTGCAAAACAATTAATGAATGCACTGTCTGGCCTGTAAAAATGATATGGGAGAATCTATTCTTTACGTTTCTTTTTTTTTCTTTTTCCCTCTTCTTTTGCATACACCTTTTTAGCATCCTGCACTAGTTTTATAAACTCCTGTTGCAGTAGATCTGTAGGCGGGGCAGCATCTGTAGCAATAGCTGTTACAGTATCAAAATCGTAATTGGCCGCAAACTTCGATTGCTTTACCAACTGGCCAAACATGGCCACTGCAGTAGCAAAACGCAACTGCCTTTCAAGACCAGTAAAAGCGAAATAATTTAATAGCACAGGCTTACTGATAAATTGCGGTTTAGATATTGCCGGCACTTTATATTGCAATTTTATTTGCCCAATAGCTGCTGTGGGGTTATTGAGCCAATCTGTTCTTGATTTTTTTATAGGTACTATTTCTACCATAGCCATCAGGCTGTGGCCGCTACCAATTTCGCCGCCTTCTAATGTGCTGGTGCTGTCTGTTACAGATTCCAGTTTATTATCAAAGCCAATTAACCTGTATTGCTCTACCCATTGCTTATTGAAATCAAGGCTTAAAAAAACATCACCTGCTATAGAAACGACCGTTTGCGTAAACTCTGTTACCAGCACTTTTTCCGCCTCCCGTTCGTTATCTATATAAGAAAAATTACCATTGCCGAACTTTGCAAGTACATGTAATTTGGAGTCTTTATAATTGCCCATACCAACGCCGAGGCAGGTAAGAAAAATGCCTGTATTACGATAAGCGGTAATTAATGCTTCCAGTTCCTTTTCGTTGGTTTGGCCCACATTAAAATCACCATCCGTTGCCAGTATTACCCTGTTGTTACCATTTTTTATAAAATTATTCCTGGCTATTTCATAAGCCATTTTAAGACCCGATGAACCGGGAGTAGAACCGCCCGGAGTAAGCCCTTCTATAGCTTCAATAATTTTTTGTTTTTCGCCACCACTTGTTGGCTGCAGCATTACACCGGCAGTACCACCATAAGTTACTATTGTAACCGTATCTGTACTGCGTAAATTATTTACCAACATTCTGAAAGCCGCTTTCAGCAAAGGCAAGCGGTTGGGCATATCCATTGATCCGCTATCGTCTATTAAAAAAACAAGATTGCTGGGCGGCACTTTATCAAGGTCCATTTTACGGGCCTGCATGTTTATAAAAAGTAATAAGTTGGCATCATTCCACGGGCAACTGCTTACCCTTGTTTCCAAATTAAAAACATCTTTACCTACAGGTGGCGGCGTACAGCTCAACGTAAAATAATTCAGCATTTCTTCTATGCGTACCGCATCGGTAGGCATTATGGTGCTGTTATTAATAAACCGCCTCACATTACTATAAGATGCCTTATTTACATTGAGAGAAAAACCGGTAACCGGATACCGGGCAGCATTTACAAAATCATTTTCCACCATTGTACTGTAGGTTTCTTCAAACACATTGCGGGTAAAACTGGGATCTTTAAAAAGATTGTTTGTAAGAGAGGATAGCCTGCTGGTTCTTTCATGCTTTGTAAATAAAGTAGCCTTCATTACAATCATGTTTTTTTGTCCTGCAACTAGAGATGCTTTGGTGGTATCATAACCTTCCAGATAACAGGTAACCGAATCATTCTTTTTGGAAGATGGAATTCCAAATTCTCCGCCATTACCATTTTGATATACAAACTTGGTGCTATGTAATCGTATGTTCACCATTGGCAAATTTCTACCCTGATCATCGGTAATTTTTCCGGTGATGAAGTACTGGCTGCTGACACACAACGGCAATACAAAGGCGACAATAATGTAAGCAAATCTTCTTCGCAAAATAGAAGGGTTTATAACTGCGAACTACAAGGTAATTAAAGTAAATACTTTAGAATGTGAAAATTTAACAGGATAACATGGGTGGCATAAGAAAAAACCAGATTGTGTGGTTACTTAATCCCCTATCAGCTGGTATATTTCTGCAATATTCCGGCCAAAACCATCATAATCCAGACCGTAGCCTAACACAAATCTGTCGGGGATAACAAAGCCCACCATATCCGGATTGATGGGATATATAGTACATTCTTTTTTATGGAGTAAAACCGCAATTTTCATAGAGGCCGGCTGCTGATGATTGAGTTGCGGCAAAAAATGATTCAGCGTTTTACCGGTGTCCAAAATATCCTCAACAATAATTACATGGCGTTCGTTAATATCAATATCAAGACCAATGGCCGTAATTACCTGTCCCGACGATTTGGTGCCTTTGTAGGATGCCAACTTTATAAAACAGATTTCCGCAGGTATGGTTACATGCTTAAACAAATCTGCCGCAAACATAAAACTGCCGTTAAGTATAGCAATAAACAATGGTCGTTTATCGGCATACTCTTCGTTTATTACGGCAGCTATCCGCTTTACTTCTGTTTCTATTTCGGCAGCACTTAAATAGGGTTCAAAACTTTTATCGTGTACGGTAATTACAGACATGGTAGAATGATTTATAGGTAAAATAAAGTAAGCATCAGCTAGTAAAAAAGTATTTCTGTTCAGATTTTACCCACTAAATATTTGAGGCAATGCAGTATGTAGTGGCGTAACGATATAATCCAGCTTCAGCCTCGCCTTATTTATCTGCAATACAGAATTTTCCGGTCTTTCAGCCGCTTCAGGAAAAGTGTTTTTTGTAACAGGCAAGATCAGATTTTTATCAAAATCAAAATAATCTGCTACTTCTTGTGCCAATTCAAAAGGGGTAAAAACGGTTTCGCCACAAAGATGCACAATGCCCTGAAATCCATTATGAATAATGCTTTCAATGCCTTTACACAAATCATTTACATAGGTTACACTTCGGTATTGGTCGGTAAAAATTTTGATTGATTTCTGCTGCTGCAGGTTATCTTTTACCCAATGCAAAAAGGTATTGTGCTGTCCCGGTAATTTTTTTCCATACACCATTACAGTACGCACAATGGCATACTGCAAGCCCGAATCCACCACCAGTTTTTCGGCTAATACTTTGCTTTCACCATAATAATTTACAGGGCAATGTCTATCAGTTTCAGTGTAAGGGCCGTTATGGCCAAATACAAAATCGGTACTCATCAAAACAAGCCTTGCACTGATGGCTTTACAGGCACTAATAATGTGCTGTGTGGCCTGTACGTTTATCAGGTTACAAAGTTCCCTTTGAATTTCGCATTCGTTCGGTTTGCTCATTGCTGCGGAATGAATAACCACATCTGGCACTGCCAATAAAATAGCAGTTTTTATAGTTGTTTCATCTGTAATATCAATGGTTTTGCAGTTGATATTTTTCGGAAACAAAGACGTATCTATTGTTCTTGCAACAATGGTTATTTCATGTGCAGTATCTTTCAAAAGTTCTATCAAATGCCGGCCTATATAACCAGTGCCGCCTGTAATAAATATTTTCATGAAAATGATGGGACAGGTTCGTGAATGCTACAACTAATTTCTAATTTTTTATATTCCAATATCCTGATTTCGGCATACTAAAATTTCTCTTTTTGATGGTATAAGCTAATGGTGGCGGCCACTACGGCATAAGATGGCGCCATTATCCAGCCTACAATTGGCAGCAGGTGCATCAGGTAAAAAACAAAGCCGTTGCCAATAGCTAACCCTTTGTGCCTGCTTATAAAACTAATGCTTTGCATGGTACTCATCTTATGCCTTTCGCAGCTATAATCCAGCATAGAAAAACCATAATAATAGCACTCAATAAACAAGCTGAGAACGGGTGCAGCCCAGCCTACCAATGGTATAAAGGAAAGTAAAATGATTGTAATTGTATACACGGTTTGCCAAAGTGTATTTCGTAAAGCAAGCCTCACCCCTCTTACAATATCTTTCAGCAATTGCTTCAGGCTTATGGGAAAATCCTTACCGTCCATAATACTCTCGGTTTTTTCGCTGAGGTATGCAAAGAGTGGCGAACCAATAATGAGAAAAATATACTTGAACAACGAAAAATAAAACAACATCAGCAGCAGCCATAGTAAAAGACCCGCAATAGAAATAAGAAAACTTACCCATCCAAGATCTATTCTTTGCACCCAATCTTTTAGCAAAGTAGAAAAATGATCAACAGTATTGGTTGCGGTTTTACCAAAAAAATACATACTAAAAACAAATAAAGCCATGTATAGAATACCTGGGATAATAATCCATTTCCAAAGCCGGTGTTTGCTAATAAAACGATGGGCTTTTAGGTAAGATTGAAAAGCAATAACAATTTCTTTAAGCACTTTTTTATTTAATTAATTTTTCAGCTGACCGTAATTGGGCATTACCTAATGTATTTTAAACGGGCGGTGATAGAAGTCGGGAAATTGAGTTAAAAAGAAGTCCTTCCTCTTTAGGAACCGGTTAAAAGTAAAAAAGTTTTGCTTTGCAGCTAATAATATTACAAAATGGAAAAAATAAGTGTCGGTTTTTATCAGCGAAATGATGTGATAGTAATTGCAAAAGAGCTGATTGGCAAAATATTAGTAACCCATTTTAATGGCATTATTACCAGCGGACGCATAGTGGAAACAGAAGCCTACAATGGCATAAAAGACAAGGCCAGCCACGCTTTCGGCGGAAGGCGAACCAAAAGAACAGAAACTATTTATATGCCGGGCGGCACTGCTTATGTGTACCTTTGTTACGGCATTCACCATTTGTTTAATGTAGTTACCAATCTGGTTAATGAACCACATGCCGTACTGATACGTTCCGTAACTGCAATAAACGGAACCGACGAAATACTGAATCGGCTTGGCAAAAATTCATTAAAAAATAATTTACTGAAAGGCCCCGGCGTGGTGAGTAAAGGGCTAGGCATTACTACTGCACATACTGCAACTTCCTTGCTGCAGAACGATATTTACATTGGCGATGATGGCTTTAAAACACTGGCCGTTTCAGTTTTGGCTACACCAAGAATTGGGGTAGATTATGCAGGTGAAGATGCATTACTTCCGTACAGATTTATTGATACTACTATTAGCGGATTAAAATAAAACCAAGCTAACTAGCAAAACTTGAGAAAGATTTTTGATCAACCAGTAAACAACTTTAGGCTTCACCTATCATCTAATTGTAATATTGCACGTTGGCAAACCATTACACCACAAACAATAGCAACTAATGCAACAAAATATTTTTTCGCACACCGCAGCTCATCATAAAAAAAATACCAGCCTTACCATCAGTAAAACAGGTAAGGATAAGCTTACTAAAAACCAGGAAGCTTTT
>JAYUTQ010000587.1:0-5871 GCA_043755055.1 Chitinophagaceae bacterium
CCGATATTAATTACGGTAACCATGTAGGCAACGATACTTTTTTATCGATGATACACGAAGCACGGATGCAATTTTTTGGGCAATACGGCTATACCGAAATACAGTTTGCAGGCGTTGGCTTAATTATGGCCGATGTAGCCATTGAATTTAAAAAGGAAGTTTTGTATGGCGATGCGGTAACCATCTACGTTACGGCCAATGGTTTTGATAAGTTGGGCTTTGATATTTTTTACAAAATAATAGTAGTAAAAAACGGCCAGGAAGTATTGGCTGGCAAAGCAAAAACAGGAATGATTTGTTTTGATTATGCACAAAAAAAGAAAGTACCCCTACCACAGGAAGCTTTGGAAAAAATGATGGCCGTTTAGAAAAGATGCTTCCAGCTTTTCAAACTGTTTCATTCTTCATTACGACACTTCAATATCGTACTTGCTTAAAAGGCCGATAATACCTTCTTTAGAAAATCTTGCTTTTTTTATACGGTTAGCATCCGGGTTTATGGTGTAGTTAAAGGCAGTACGGAAGTCAGTTTTTTCTAAAACCGAGCCATCAAAGGTGGCGGCATGAAGATCACAATTTTCAAAAACAGCATTGGTTAAATCGGTTTCGGTAAAGTCCACTTCATGCAGGTTGCAGTTTACAAAGCTTGTTTTCTTAAGCTTCATTTTGTAAAAAGAAGAGAGGTGCAGGTTGCAATCATTGAACCCCACATTAAAAATAAACTGGTTGCAGTTCTCAAACCGAAGCCCTAAAAGCTTGCAATCCTTAAACCGGGCCTCTTTAAAAGCCGTGTTGGAAAATATGGCCGAACTGAGGTTGCAGCCTTCGAAACGACACTCCGAAAAATCGAGGCCGGACAAAATGGTATTGGAAAAATTGCAGTTGATAAACCTGCAATTTTCATATTCACCCGCTGCCAAAGCAGCTTTGGTAAAATCGTTCCCATTAAACTGTAGTTCCTCAAAGTATATTTTTTGCATAGTAATTTTTTCAAAATAAATCAAGCAAATGAGACGCTATTTATTAAATCGCTATCCTAACCCAAGGCTTTAGCCTTTGGGAAACCAGGGAAACAAGCCACTTAACGTTTTATTTACCAGCCACAATTACCCAAGGCTAAAGCCTTGAGTTAATAAAATTGCTTAAGTTATCTTAAAAAGGTGGCTTACAGCTAAAAGGTATGGTACAATGAATATGAATGACGATTGACCAATGACCAATGACCATTAAGTATTCCAAATATCCCAACTTACATCTGCCTGAATTTTAAGCATATCCGAACCATTTTTAATAGCTGCACCTTTATCCAAAGCCTTTTGCAAGAACAAGGTAATTACAGGATTGTACACCAAATCGTAACAGTAATGCTGTGGTGTGAGCAAATGATAAGGTATGTCCGGGCATTCATCTACAATTGGGTAAGTGCCAAGCGGGGTGGTATTAATAACGATTGGGTATTCGGCCATTACAGCCTCATCTAATTGCCCGTAATTAAGGTGGGCACCATTGCCACGGCTTACTACTTTAAAAGCAATGTGCAATTTTTCCAGTACATACTGCACCGCTACCGATGCACCGCCGGTACCCAAAACAAGGGCCCTGGTTTGGTGCGGCAATAATTTTTTTACAAACGATTGTTCAAAACCCGCTACATCGGTATTGTAGCCAATCAGTTTTCCGTGGACGATTTTGATGCAGTTGCAGGCTTGTAATGGCAAGGCGCTCACATCATCCAGATAAGCCAGCACCTGCTGTTTGTAAGGGATGGTAACATTAAGCCCACACAGGTTTGGGTGGGCTTTAAGCAATGCCAGCAGCATTTCAATATCCTGCAATGGGAACAACTCATACACCGTATCAGCTATGCCTTCTGTTGTAAATTTTTGGGTAAAATAATTTTTAGAAAAAGAATGGGTTAAAGGCTGACCAATAAGGCCGTAGAGTTTTGGGGCGGTATTGGGAACAGCTTCATTCATCATTTACCGGTTCTGAGATAATATATCACCACAATATTCAATGTTTTTTTATGCTGTTTTCTTTAATTGGTGTCCACATATTAAAAGTCGTAAACAGTGACTGAAATATTCTCTCCTGTCAGTGTTCGGTTTATTAGTGGTTCTATTCTGTCCCAAGTACCACCCGCAAGTCCACAACCAATTCTTGGCATGTGAACTGTGGCGTTTTTGTCAATTGCAAATAGTTTAACCTTTTCAAGTCCTAACAAAGTAGCTTCATAACGAATTGGGGCATTGCCTTCTTCGTCTTTGTTGATTTTATGTTGACCTAATAAATTTGCAACCCAAAGTTCTTCCTCTACTTGCACAAATTGAACTTCTCCAAGAGTAAAATTCTCTTTTGATGTATACCACTCTCTGTAGTTTTTTTCCGGTTGTTTCCAACGTTTAGAAATTGCCATTACAAACCCCTTCCCCCAACCGCCGATATCATTACAAATGTGAACAATAATCTTATTTCCTTCTTTTATCGGATTTGTTGCGTCTCCTTTTACGTAATTTATTTCCATTGTCTATGTTTAGTAGCGGTCAGCAAGTATTGATACCGGCAATACAAAACAGGTAGTTGAGCATTGGTAATTGAACATTGATTATTGAACATTATACCAGAGTAAATTATTATTAACCCGCTAAGACTTTTCCTTATCCAGATACAATTCAAAGGTATCTCCACGCAGCCCTACCCTCATGGCTTCCAGAGCTATCATTTCGTGGGGTGCAATATTGCCGAGGTTTACATTGCAGCCAATCAATTCCAGAAAGTAGAGTTGCTGAGCTTTTTGCGGAGCTTCCCACAGTATTTTTTCTTCGGGTATTTGGGTTAATATTTCCTGTACCAATCCTTCTCTTACCTCGCCGCTGCCACGGTAAATACCTACGTTACCGGCTTCCCTTGCTTCGGCTATAACGTAGGTGGCGCCTGCATTCAGCTCGGCCCTCATTAGTTCTATCCACTTGTAAGGCGGTATTATATGTGCTGCATCTTTACTGCCTACTTCGCTTAAAACGGTACCGTATTTGGTTAGCTTTTCTACATAGCCACACTTTTCGGCATGGGGAATGGTGATGGAACCATCACTCACTTCCATCCAGGTAATGCCATAGTCTTTACATACTTCTATGTAATCGTTAAACTGATTGCGAATCAAAAAAGCTTCGAACAGGGTGCCGCCGAAATACACAGGAATATTATAACTCTGGTACACTTCTATCTTTTCCCGAAGGTTAGGCGTTACGTAACTGGTTCCAAAACCAAGCTTTACCACGTCCACATGCGGGTGTGTGCCACTCATAAAATTCTTTGCTTCCTGTACACTCAGGCCTTTGTCCATCACCATGGTAATGCCATGTGTACGTGGCTTTGTGGTGCGGCTGGGCATTTGACTCAAATTAAAATTCATCGCTTCTGTTTTAAATTTTTAGCAGCGGCAAATATAAGGTTTAGGATTTTGCGGAAATACTGATAAAAATCATGTGAGATCAGATACCAACATTGGTGGATGCCAATGATAGGAAAGTAACCAATAAATGGTTAAAAAGCCAATACTTGATTCATTCCGTATGGCTTTGAATTTGCTAACCGGATGCCAACCGCTATTTTTACAGCCAAACATCTAACCCTACTGAAGCGTTTCTGGAAAATATTAAAACGGATTGTGCTGTTTTTGCTGCTGTTGCTGTTGTCTCTGTGGATACTGATACAACTGCCGCCGGTACAAAACTGGCTGGCAGGCTATGCTGCCAACTGGCTAAGCAAGGAATTAAAAACAAAAGTAGAAGTACAAAACGTAAGCTTTACGTTGCTAAATAAGGTAAATCTGGAAGGCCTTTATATAGAGGACCGCCAAAAGGATACGCTGCTAAGTGCAGGTAAACTGCAACTGAACATTACCGATTGGTTTTTTACAAAAGACAGTGCCGATATAAAATATGTGGGCCTTACAGATGCTGCAATTTATGTGCAACGCACCACCGATACGGTATGGAACTACCAGTTTATTGCAGATTATTTTGCCGGTGGCAAAGCCAAACCAAAAGATCCCATCAGTATTGTAGATACTTCGTCTAAAGGAATGAGCCTGCACCTTAAATCGGTGGATCTTACCAATGTTGTTTTTGAACAACGGGATAAATTCAAGGGGAAAACAACAAGGCTTGCCTTGGGTGCCATGGCTTTCAGGGCCAATACAATAGACCTGAACAACAACATTTTCGACCTGGCAGAATTGCATCTGGAAAAGCCTGAATACGGCGAATTTGCCTACCGTGGCTTGTGGAGCTATGAAGATTCGGTAAAAAACAGAAGGCGTTTAGATGCCTTGCCGCCGGGTGGTGGTTTTCCCGAAAATCCGGGCAAGATTCAGTTGCATGTAACCCAACTAAGTATCAACGATGGCTTTTTAGAAATTAAAAACCGGAATGCAAAACCTTCGGTAAATGGCCAGTTTAACGAAGGGGATTTAGCCATCCAAGACCTTACCGGAACTTTTAAGAATGTAGTTTGGAACCACGATACATTGACAGCCAAAATAGATTTCGCTGCTAAAGAAAGAGATGGATTGACCATCAAAAAAATGAAAACCGATTTTACTTTTCATCCAAAACTGATGGAATTTAATAACATGGATCTGCAGCTAAACGAAAGCAGGCTGACCGATTATTTTTCCATGCAGTTTAGCAGCATGGACGACTTTGATGATTTCGAAAACAAAGTGAAGATGACGGGCAATTTTAAAAACACCATCATCCACACCAACGATGTGGCATTTTTTGCCCCCGATTTAAAAAGCAAAAACCAGAAAGCTGTTTTAAACGGTTTTGTAAGCGGTACCCTAAGCGATTTGGATGCCCAAAATTTCAGGCTGCAAACCAATGGCAGCGATGTAACGGGTAATTTACACCTAACCGGCCTGCCCGATACCGATCACCTGTTAATAAATTTCTCTACACCCGGCAGCACCTTGCAGTTTAGAGATATTGCCGCATGGGCGCCGGAACTCAACAACTTTGAGAAAGAGCTGAAACAAGGGCTTGCTACCGTAAAATTTAAAGGCAGTTTTAAAGGCTACGCAGATGACTTTGCACTGATAGGCGACCTTGTAACCAACGAAGGGTTGGTAACTACCGATCTTAAAATGAAGTTGGGAAAAGGTAAAGACCTCTACGATGGAAAAATCACCACTACCAACCTGAACATTGGCAAACTGCTAGGCATTCCGGATTTGGGAAAAGTAACGTTTAACGGTACGGTTAATGGCAAAGGCTTCGACCCGAATACTGCCAAATTGAAATTTGATGGCCGGGTTAAGTCTGCGGTTTATAACAACTACACATATACCAATGTAAATGCCAGCGGCACTTTTAATGGCAGCCAGCTTAATGCCGATATGGAAATTAACGACCCCAATCTGCAAGGGGTTATCCATGCTAAGCTGGATTTAAAAGCTAAAAAGCAATCCTATATTGGTACGGGCCAATTGATCAAAGCCAATTTTAAAGCCCTCAACTTTACCACCAATGACATGAAGTTTAGTGGCAATTTTGATGTGAATTTTTCTGGTAAAAACATTGATGATTTTAACGGATATGCCAAACTGAGAGACGTAAAACTTTCCAACGGCGAAGCGCCTTTTAGAATGGATTCGCTTAACATTTATTCTTTTGTAAATGATGCCGGGAAAAAGGAACTGGAAATACAAACCAACGAAGCCGATGCCAGTATTGTAGGCCAATTTAATATTGCCGACCTGCCCAATAGCTTCCAATATTTTTTGAGCAATTATTACCCGGCCATATTTAATAAACCAAGGCGTGCCGTAAAAAATTAGGATTTTATTTTTGCCGTAAATACCAAAGA
>JAYUTQ010000588.1:0-5871 GCA_043755055.1 Chitinophagaceae bacterium
ATGAGTAAAAAGACAGTATTCTAAAAAGTAAAAACGGTTTTGTAGGATATAAAACCAAAGTAATAATACCACCACACGACAGCCCTGCCCCGTATAACCTAAACCCGTATTTTTGGAGCCTTATGATAGCTTTACTTACCGGAAAATTTTTATACAAAACGCCCACCCACATCATCATAGAATGTAGCGGCGTGGGTTACGAAGTCAATATCAGCCTCAATACTTTTTCGGCCATTCAGGCATTGGACCATGGCACTTTATTTACCTATTTAAAGGTGAGCGAAGATGCCCATACACTATTTGGTTTTGCCGAAACGGCAGAAAAACAAATCTTCATTCAATTACTTAGCGTAAGTGGCGTGGGTGCGGCCACCGCAAGAATGATGCTGAGCAGCCTGAAGCCGCAGGAAGTGCAGCAAGCCATACTGATGGGCAATGTTAAATTATTGGAAAGTATTAAGGGCATTGGTAAAAAAACAGCAGAAAGAATCGTACTGGAATTGAAAGATAAAGTAGGAAAACATGCAGCAATACCAGCAATTTCCTCCTCCTCATACAATACTGTGCATCAGGATGCGTTAGAAGCATTGGCAGCACTTGGCATCAACCGTATTTTGGCAGAGCAAACCCTTAAGAAAGTAGTGGCAGGCATGGCCGAAAACCCAACTGTAGAAGAATTGATTAAACAGGTGCTGAAAGGCATTTGATTTTTACCTATTTTACCAAGCAAAAGCAACCGAAATTAACCCGATGGGATTCATAAAGCGACTGGCCCAGGCCACACTCATTTTTTTAACACCATGGCTTGCCCTGCATGCCCAAAAGGATACCTCATTAAAATATCCCATACAGGACAGGCGGGCTGATACATACTCATCGGGTAATGGCAATCCGTTTAATATGAGCGATACCGCTTTTCTTAAAAAAGACATCCGTTACGATTACAAAACCAAACAATACTACATCTACGAAAAGATAGGTAACTCTTACTTCCGCAAGCCCATTAGCATGACGTTTGAAGAGTTTTGGAAACTACGGGGCAGGCAAATGGAAATTGAAAATTTCCGCAAACGGGCCAATACAAGTTTTAACCTTAACAGAAAACTGGTGCAGCCCAAACTGCGGGTAACCGATGGCCTATTCAACCGCATTTTTGGCGGTATTACCGATAGTACAGGTAAAATTAAAATAGACATTAAACCACAAGGAAATGTGGACATACTTGCCGGTTACCAGGGGCAAAATACCAAGAACCCAACCCTGCCGGAAAATGCCCGTAAGTATGGCACTTTCGATTTCGACATGAACGCACAGTTTAACGTTAACGCCAATATTGGCGACAAACTGAAACTGCCGATCGCCTACAATACCCTCGCCAATTTTGATTTTGAAAACCAGCTAAAACTGGATTATGCCGGTAAAGACGACGAGATTATAAAAAAACTGGAAGCCGGTAATATTTCATTTGCCAATAAAGGCACTTTAATACCTGGGGCACAGGCATTATTTGGGTTAAAAACACAGTTACAGTTTGGTAAAGTTTTTGTTACCACGGCCATTGCCAACCAAAAAAGCCAACGGCAAACACAGGCCTTTCAGGGCGGTGCGGCTACCCAAGCCTTTGAAAAAAGGATGGATGATTACGATGAGAACCGCCACTTTTTACTGGCCCAATATTTTAGGGATAATTACAACCGGGTAATGAGCAAATTGCCTGTGGCCCAAAGCCAGGTAAATATTTTGCGGCTTGAAGTATGGGTAACCAACCGTAACGGAACCACCACCGATGCCAGAGATGTAGTAGGCTTTATGGATCTGGCCGAAAAAAATCCCTGGAACCCGCTGATACAAAGCCTTGGCAATTCACAATTTCCCGATAATGGAAGCAACAGCTTGTACCGTACCATTACGAGCAGCGATGCCTACCGCAATCCGGCCAATATTTCGGCATTGCTTGGAACCAACGGCCTCAAGCCGGTACAGGATTATGAAAAAACCTTTGCCCGTAAGCTGCTGCTTAATTCCGAATACACTTGGAACCAGCAGGCCGGTTTTATTTCACTCAATACCACCTTACAGGCCGATGAAGTATTGGGTGTAGCTTTTCAATACACCTATAACGGCCGCACATTTCAGGTGGGTGAATTTGCACAGGATGTGCCGCTTGATACAGCCCGTGGTGTACAGAAAGTATTGTTTTTAAAATTGCTGAAAGCCACCAGCCAGCGTACCACATTACCACTTTGGGACTTGATGATGAAGAATGTGTACAGTCTTGAAACCAGCAATATTCAAAGAGAACGTTTTCAGCTCAACATTTTATACCAGGAGCCAAGTGGTGGCGAAAAAAGGTATTTGCCCGAAGGCGATGCTACCGGTAAGGCTTTGATTAAATTGTTAAATTTAGACAGGCTCAATAATAACAACGATCCCCAGCCTGATGGGCAGTTCGACTTTATAGAAGGCTTTACCATACAATCGCAAAATGGCCGCATAATTTTTCCATTACTTGAACCCTTCGGTAAAGATTTGGAAACGATTGCTTTCCCATCGCCACAGGCGCAACTGCTAAAAGACAAATACATTTATTACGCTCTGTACGATACCATTAAGGCCATTGCCCAGCAAAACTATGCCCAGCTAAACAGGTTTGTAATGCGTGGTAATGCCAAGAGTACCAATAGCAGCGAAATTTACCTTAACGCATTTAACATTCCTCAGGGTTCGGTTACTATTACGGCCGGTGGCAATACGCTGATAGAAGGCAGCGATTACTCTATTGATTACAACCTTGGCCGGGTACAAATTTTAAACCAGGCTATACTCAATGCCGGGCTGCCCATTAATGTAAATTTTGAAAACAACGCTGGTTTTGGCATACAGAACCGGGGCTTTTTTGGTACAAGAATAGATTACAATGCCAGTAAAAAATTGCAGCTGGGAGCCAGTATGCAAAAGCTGAGCGAAAGACCATTTTTTACCAAAGTAAATTATGGCGAAGACCCGATTAAAAACTGGATGTTTGGAGGCGACTTTAGTTATAAAACCGAAAGCAAAGGACTTACAAGGTTATTAGACAAACTACCTTTTTACACCACAAAAGCGGTAAGCAGTATTAACGCCTACGGCGAAGCAGCTTATCTTAAACCCGGCCATCCGCAGCAAATAGGCAAGGGAGAGGAGGGCCTTATTTATCTGGATGATTTTGAAGGCACCCGTGCCAATATAGACCTGCGTTTTCCATTTGTTGGCTGGACACTGGCCTCAACCCCGGCTGGTGTAAACTTTACGGAGGCTAACGACATTAATAAGCTTAGTTACGGGTACAACCGCAGCAAACTTTCCTGGTATCAGGTAGAGCCGGTTTTGCAGGATCCACGAAACCCCAACAACCCAAGCAGAGACCGTGCTAAACTAAGCGACCCTAGGGTAAGGGCGGTAGATAACAGCGAATTGTTTCCTCAAAAATCGATTATACCCGGTCAAAATCAATTACTCACTTTCGACTTGTTGTACAATCCCAAACAGCGTGGTCCTTATAATTTTGATGACAGAACCGGTAGCGTAAATGCTGTAGGGGACTTGCTAAACCCTGCCAGCCGTTGGGGCGGTTTAATGCGTAATATAGACCAAACCGATTTTGAAACCGGCAACGTGGAGTTTATTGAATTCTGGTTGCAGGATCCATATATAAAGAATGTAAACTTCCCCAATGGCTATACCGATACAAGGGGTGGGGAACTGGTATTTAACCTGGGTAACATTTCAGAAGACATCGTAAAGGATGGCCGCAGGTTTTACGAAAATGGCCTGCCAAGCCCTACACAGCCTACCCTGGCAGTGGATTCTACTACCGTTTGGGGTAAAACACCCATCAACCCCATACAGCTAACACAGGCATTTAGTAACGATGAAGGCGACCGCCCTTTTCAGGATGTGGGTTTTGATGGTTTAAGAGACGAAGAAGAATTGAAAAAAAGAGAATCAACCCGGCAGAATTTAGCCAATCGTTTTGGCACCAATAGTCAGGTGTATCAAAGATTTCTGGCCGATCCATCCAACGATAATTTTGAAAATTACCGTGGCGATGCTCTTGATGCGGTAAATGCAGGTATTTTGCAACGCTATAAAAATTACAATAATCCACAAGGTAACAGCCCGGTTAATGTAGGCGGCAATCAGGTTACAGCTTCTACATTGTACCCCGATAACGAAGATCTAAACAGGGATAATTCGCTGAATGAGAATGAAGAGTATTTTGAATACCGGATTCAGCTGAAGCCACAGTTTATGAATGTGGGTGATAACTACATAACTGATAAAAGGGCTATTTCTATTAAATATGAAAACGGAACCACCGGTACAGAAAACTGGTATCAGTTTCGCATACCCATCCGCGGCTTTACCAATAAAGTGGGTAATATCCCCGATTTTAAGTCTATCCGTTTTATGCGTATGTACCTTACCGGCTGGCAGGACAGCGTAAACCTTCGCTTTGCCAGAATGGATCTTGTACGTAACCAATGGAGAAACTTCGCCTTTGAATTAACCACCGACGGAACCTACAACCTGATACCAAACACAAGCCCAACTACACTCAATACACTGGCCGTTAACCTGGAAGAGAACAGTGGCCGCCAGCCGATACCCTATAAAATACCTCCGGGCATTGAAAGGGTACAATCGCTGGCTAATGGTGGCGTAAATATTTTACAAAATGAGCAGGCACTCAGCATGCAAATCCGTGCCCTGATTAATGGTAAGGCAAGGGGCGTTTTCAAAACCCTCAATTTCGATTTACGGCAGTATAAAAAGCTCAGCATGTTTATCCATGCTGAAGAGTTGGCCTTGACCGATCCTTTCCACACCATGCTTACCGATAGCAGCCTGTATGCCGTTGTTCGTATTGGTCAGGATTTCTTGAGCAACTACTACGAAATAAAAATTCCGCTGAAAATAACCCGACCATCGGCTACCATTACAGCCGAACAAGTGTGGCCGGCAGTAAACAACCTCGATTTTTCTTTGGATGATTTAATAGCCATTAAAAATGCCAGGAATAATTCGGGTGCTTCGCCGGTTTCTTATTTTACCCAAACCATAAATGGAAAAGAGTACGGCATTTTTGGTAACCCTAACCTGGGCGAAGTAAGGGGCATGCTGGTTTCGGTATTGAACCCAACTAAACTTGATGGCCCCACGTTGGGTGCCGAAATATGGATAAACGAGCTACGCCTTAGCCAGTTAAATGAACAAGGCGGTTGGGCTGCTATTGGCCGTGTAGATATGCAATTGGCCGATTTGGGTAGTATGAGTTTTTCTGCCAGCCATCGTAGCATTGGTTTTGGAAATATAGACCAGCGGGTAAATGAAAGGGCCAAAGAAGCCACTACGCAATTTGATTTTAGCAGCAATCTGGAACTGGGTAAACTGTTGCCAAAAGGTCTGGGCATCAGCATACCGATGTACGCAAGTATTAGCAGCCTTTCCAAAACGCCACAGTTCGATCCTTTTGACCTGGACGTGTTATTAAAAGACAAGCTCAATGCTTTTACCAACAAAAAAGATTCTATAAGAAGCGTGGCTATCGAGAAGGAAACCACCAGTACGCTCAATTTTACCAACATCCGAAAGCAGGCGGCGCCGGGGGCTAAAAATATGCCATGGAGTATCTCCAATTTTGATGTTACCTATTCTTACATCAAACAGGAAAGACGGTCGCCAACGGTTGAAAGCGATAAAACAGAGCGGCATCGTGGCGTACTTGGGTATAACTATACCGCCCAGCCCAAATTCATTGAGCCATTTAAAAAGTTTAAGTTTTTGGCCAAAAACAAAACCCATTGGTTCGATCTGATAAAGGATTTTAAC
>JAYUTQ010000589.1:0-2645 GCA_043755055.1 Chitinophagaceae bacterium
GATTATGGCCGAGACCATGGCATAGCATTTATTGGCAACAATGGTACGCTGGTACTCAACAGAAAAGGCTGGGAAGTAATAGAAGAAAAGAAAAACGAAGGTAGGGTGTTGGTACCATTTGCACAATCCATGGATAACGGTTTGGATAAACATTGGGTAAATTTTATAGATGTTGTAAAATCTAAAAACGTTGGCGACTTACACTGCCCAATACAAGCCGGTGCACATGTGGCTACCCTTGCACAATTGGGCAATATAGCTTACAGAAGCAAGCAAAAGCTATTCTGGAACGTAGAGCTGGAAAGGTTTTCAGACAAAAGAATAAATGAAAAATACCTGATGAGCGATTACTACAACGGTTACAAATTGCCGCGGATTTAAAAAAATTCGAATGGAATTACAAAACAGATCAATCAAAAAAGGAGGCTGTCTCAAAAGTATGAGACAGCCTCTTTTTATTCGGGTAGGAGATGGAAACAATTTTCGTTTAAGCGATTCTCAGAGCCTTCATTTTACTTTTGAGACAGCCTCTTTTTGTTGTACTCATTATGCTCCTTTTGCTGTAAGCATCATAGCTTTCACTTCCTGCTCATATTGATTGATATGCAAATGTCTTTCAGCTTCTGTCCAGTTAAAATGCATAGCCATCATTTGCCCAACTATTGGTATTAGCGATAAAGTTTTACCCCAATCGGTAAGTGCTATGCCCCAGCGTCGGGCTACAATATCTTTTACAGTACAGGCCATTTCTTTTTCAATCAGGTATTGCACTTCGGCAAAAGTATAAGTTGCATTTTCAATCAACCTTTTTTGCGATCCCGGATTTGATGATGCAATAGTTGCAATTTGAAGCGATTCACTTCCGTATTTATGCAACAGGTGTTGGATGATATAATCATTCCATTGTACCTGTTTTTTTATTAATTCGAAATAACTGTCAGGCTGATAGCTATCTCCACCATGCAGTATGGTTTCATCTGTTTCGCAAACACTAATTTTCCCATTCAGCTTTTCTTCCACCGTATCAATAGTATCTTTTGCCATCAGCCGATAGGTAGTCCACTTGCCACCGAGTATGCTAATGAGGCCGCTTTTGTCGTCGGTTTCCACTTCGTGGTCTCGTACCAGTTCTTTAGTATTAGCACCTGCTGTAGCTTGCAGCAATGGCCGCAATCCACCAAAGCCACTGCGTACATCCTGTGGCGAAATGTGCACATCAAGATATCGGTTTATATAGCCGAGCAGGTATTCAATTTCGTTTTTTGTTGGGCCAAACTCTGCCTCGGTAAGCTCACATTCATCATCGGTAGTGCCTACGAGCAATTCATTTTGGTAGGGTATTACAAATATCAGCCTGCCATCGTCTGTTTTTGGTATCAGCATGGCCGTGTGGCCGGGCATTAATTCTTTTGGTAATGTAATATGGATGCCTTTGCTTACCCGTATTCGCTTTTGTGTATCGGGGTTTGCCATTTGCCGGATGGCATCTGCAAACGGACCGGTGGCGTTTATAAATTGCTTTGCCTTTATGGTGTGTTGGTTACCCGTAAGACTATCGGTTACCAGCACAGCCGAAAGAATGCCGGTATCGTATTTTATAAAATCTGTTGCTTTAATATGATTAATCACCACTGCTCCATTGGCTGCAGCAGTTTGCACCAATGCCATGGCAAAACGGAGATCGTCTAGTTGTCCATCCCAATACAAAACGGCACTTGCCAGCTTGTTTTTTTTAAGAGTGGGAATACGTTTTAGTGCCAATGGTTTGCTCAGCCATTTACTGTTACCAATGTTTTTGGTGCCACTTATCCAGTCGTATATTCTAAGGCCAATAGCATAGTACCAGCCTTCGAGCAATGTAAAGCACGGTGTAAGCAAGGGTAACGGATGTGTAAGATGCGGCGCTATTTTTAATAGTGTTCTCCTTTCTTTCAAAGCCTTTTTTACCATTACAAATTGTGCCCAGCTTAATTTTTTTACAGCCTGTTCCAGATACCGCACACCACCATGTATCAGCTTGGTACTTTTAGATGATGTGGCCGCTGCAAAATCTTCTTTTTCTATCAACACAACTTTTAATCCCCGCAAAGCCGCATCCACAGCACATCCGGCCCCGGTAGCCCCGCCGCCAATAATACACAGGTCGAAAGTCTCAATTTGCAGAGCGGCTATATTTTGTTGGCGGTTCAAAGGTTGGGTTTAGAGGTTTAGAGGTTTAGGGTTTAGAGGTTTAGGGTTTAGGAGTTTGGGGTTTATAGATTAGTGTGACGTTCTTCCAACCAATCCCAAACCCCCAAACTCCAAATTACTAACTACTGCTTACCATTCGGCAATTGCATAATAATACCACCGCCATTTCCGCTTTGTACGGTCGGCAATACGCCATCCCATTTTTGTACTTTCATGTAATCAATATAAGTTGGGTTTAGCGATACCTGTTTTCTTCTAATGGCTTCCGCTTCACCGGCTGCGGCTATTACCAATGCTGCACTATCGGCTTTGGCAGCGGCTATTTTACGGTCGCCTTCGGCCACAGCCACTTTAGTTTGGTTTTCGGCTACCTGCACTTCCTGTATAGCCTGCGTTTTTGCCTCAATGCTTTTTTGCAATGCTGCAGGCGGTATAATATTGGTACGCAATTGCGA
>JAYUTQ010000590.1:0-5866 GCA_043755055.1 Chitinophagaceae bacterium
AATAGCCAAATCGTCGTGGTCTTCACCATCGCTGATAAGCAGTATGGATTTGTATTTTTTTTCCTGAACGGATAAAGAACGGTTACACAGCAGCAAAGCTTCGCCAATATTAGTGCCTTGCAGCGGCACTATATCGGGGTTAATGGTACTCAGGAATAATTTGGCCGCCGAAGCATCGGTGGTTAATGGCATTTGCAAATAAGCATTGCCGGCAAACACCACCAACCCCAAACGATTCCCTTCTAACTGATCGATAATTTTACTGATGAGCAATTTGGCTTTTTCCAGCCTGTTAGGCTGAATATCTTTTGCCATCATGCTATTGCTTACATCGAGGGCAATCATCAGATCGGTGCCGGAAAGCTTTATTTTTTCGCTGCTGTCGGGCTTCCGAAAATTTACCAAAGCCAGTACTAACAACATCATGGCAACCAGTGGCAACAAGGCTTTCAGTAAAAATTTCTTTTGGCTGTAAGTGGCAATTAGTTGCTGTACCAAACCATGGTCGCCCATTTTGGTGACAATATTTTTTTTCCACCGCAGGGCTAAAAAAATAAGTGCCGCTACCGGGATAATGAGTAGCATGTAAAGCAGGTATGATATGTTTTCAGGAGTAATGATGATTGATTTTAAAATGAGTTTTAAACGAATGCTTCTACAAAAATTTCAAACAGAAAAGCCAAAATATTGGAGACTGTGGGCCCTTTTTTCTTTTGTATGGGAGGTAATGGAACATTTTTATAATTGTCCTTTTTGTAGTACCACAATCCAAAAATGATGATTAAAGTCAGAATTATGTATAAGGCCATTCCATTCCATTTTACTGCAAGCTATAATTTAGAATGAAAAAGAAATGGTAATTGTCGTCCACCCCCGTCAGGCAAGAACCTGCCACCCCCGCCAGCGGGGGATACATATTCGCAGCACCGAATTTGATAAAAGCGTTTTCTATATCATAAATCCTACATCACAAATCATACATCCTAAATCCGTTTTATTTCTTCCCTTCAAAAAAGCCCAACTGTTTTAAAATGCCTTTTAAGATGTTCATTCGTATGGCTACCATATCGGGGTTAGGGTCTTTGCTTTGTACATTCATGCTAAAAAAGTAAACGTGTTGGTTCTCTTCTATCCAGCCTACTACCCAGCCGAGTGAATTGCCATTAGGTAAAAAGCCCCAGCCGGTTTTGTAGCTCAGTTTATAATTGGCGTTGCTTTCTCTCAGCATCAGGCCGTTAACCATTTCCTGGCTGCGGGCATTAAATACCAGTTGCTTAAAATAGAGTTTCTTCATCAGGCCAAGTTGTTCATCGGCTGTTATTTTAAGGCTGTTATCCAACCAAAATGTATCAATGGCCGATGTTATTTTACGGGTGCCGTATTTTATAGAATCGAGCCACATTTGCATGGTGTCTTTACCTATGCGGCGGGCCACTTCCTGGTAGTAGCCTACATTGCTTAGGGCAAAGGCTTCCTTCATGTTCATGTCTTTGTTCCAGGTATTGAGCCAGCGCTTTTGGCCATCCCACGGTAGTACTACGCTATCGCTAAAAATGCGACCAGTGTGCAATGCTATCAGGGAGTTAACCACTTTAAAAGTAGATGCCGGCAGGTAGGCACTGTCCCTAAACCGTGGCAGGTTGTAGATGGTAAACTGGTTTTGCCCATTGTCCCACAGGCCAAAGCAGCCATCTACTTTGTTGTCATCAAAATACTTTTTAAAACTATTATCTACTGTGGTATTGTTCGGGCTGCAGGCAGCTAAAAAAACAAGAAACAAGGCACCTGAAAGAAGGTGCAAAAAGCGATTCGGCATGGTTATTTTTTAGTGGTAAAAATGTAACGGATAGTAGAAAGCAAAATTTATTTCAATACGCCCAATTCCCTTCCTACTTTGGTAAAAGCTGCAATAGCCGCATCCAGATGCTGCTGTGTATGTGCGGCACTCAACTGCACCCTGATACGGGCCAGCCCTTTGGCCACTACCGGAAAGAAAAATCCAATTACATAAATGCCTTCTTCTAAAAGTTTGGCGGCAAAGTTTTGTGCCACCACTGCATCGTACAGCATAATGGGTACAATCGGGTGGTCGCCGGGCTTAATATCAAAACCGGCTTCCGTCATTTTGGTGCGGAAATAGTTGGTATTAAACTCTAAAGTGTCTCTTAGGGTGGTGGCTTCAGTAAGCATATCCAGCACGGCTATGCTGGCACCTACTATGCTTGGTGCTACCGTATTGCTAAATAAATATGGCCTGCTCCGCTGCCGAAGCATTTCTATAATTTCTTTACTTCCACTTGTAAAACCGCCACTTGCACCACCAAGTGCTTTGCCCAAAGTGCCGGTAATAATATCTATGCGACCCATTACGCCACGGTATTCGTGTGTGCCGCGGCCGGTTTTTCCTAAAAAGCCGCTGCTGTGGCATTCGTCTATCATTACTATGGCATCGTATTGGTCGGCGAGGTCGCAAATTTTATCCAGTTGGGCAATGGTGCCATCCATACTAAAAGAGCCATCGGTAACAATTACACGGCTCCGAAGGCCTTGTGTTTCGGCCAGTTTCATTTCCAGATCGGCCATATTATTATGCTCGTAGCGGTAGCGTTGTGCTTTGCACAAACGAACCCCATCTATAATACTTGCATGGTTCAATGTATCGCTGATGATGGCGTCCTGTTCACCAAATAAAGGTTCAAATAAACCGCCGTTGGCATCAAAAGCTGCAGCATATAAAATGGTGTCTTCTGTTCCTAAAAAGCTGGCAATTTTCTGCTCCAGTTCTTTATGTATATCCTGCGTACCGCAGATAAAACGCACACTGCTCATGCCGTACCCATGTGTGTCTATGGCCTTGTGGGCAGCTTCTACCACCCTTGGGTGGCTTGACAAACCGAGGTAGTTATTGGCACAAAAATTTAATACCGTTTTGCCGCTTGTCCCGCCTGTTGCGGGGTTGACGGTAATTTCCGGCCCTTGTTCGCTGGTAATAATGTGTTCCTTTTTTAGCAATCCGGCAGCCTCTATCTCTTTTACTTCGGCAGCTATGCGGTCAACAAATTTTTGGTTCATATAGCAGTATTTAATTAGTTGCGGCAAATGTAAACAGGTTTACAACATTCTTATAACCGTACAGCCTATTGCAAAGTTTAAAAGTTTTCACAGCCATTTGTATAATACCAAAAAAAGACATGCTTCAATGCTCTATTTTTAAAGATGCTGTTAAACTTTATGGCTAACTGAAGGTCTTGGCTGAGGTAAAGTTTGAATAGCTTTTAGTTTGATTTCAAAACAAAGTTTTATTCTTTTAAAAGTTGTTGATCTATGAAAAATATTATACAGTTTTCGGGGTTGATATTAGTGCTTTCCGTTGCCGGATTGTCGCTGTCTTCTTTTTTTATAAAAGAAAAGGAAGAAACAACAGCTGAAAAGCAAAAAGTAAAAATGCCCTACAAACAGGCGGGCCTTACAGAACGGCAGGCAGCTGCCCATTTGCTAAGCCGGTTTACATACGGCGCCACTCCCGGCCAGGTAGATGAAGTAGTAAACATGGGTCTTGAAAAATGGCTGCAACAACAACTAAACGGCAACTTGCCCGACGATTCTCTCAACGAAATGCTGGCTGAGTATGATGCTTTAAAAATGAGCAACAAAGAAATAGTCACCAACTTCCCCAGAGGGGCACAGGTTTTAAGAATGGCAGTAAGAGAAGGTGCTATTGATAAAGATTCGGTAAATAAAGGAGATAAAAAAGAATACCGGGAAGCCATTAAAGCCTATATGGATAAAAAGGGTTTTCGCCCCGAGCAGGAATTATTCCGGCAGTTCATCAACCAAAAAATACTACGGGCTGCTTACAGCCAAAACCAAATGCAGGAACTGCTAACCGATTTTTGGTTCAACCATTTTAATGTAAGTATTACTAAAAATGATTGTGCACAGTTTATACCGGCCTATGAAAGAGATGTGATTCGCCCCAATGTTTTTGGCAAATTTGAAAACATACTGGTGGCCACAGCAAAAAGCCCGGCCATGCTTTTATACCTCGATAATTTTAGCAGCGCCGGCACCAACGAAGAGATGAATATGCAGGCCAACGGCCAATTTAAAAAGCAAATGCAAAAAAGACTGGAAGCACGTATGGATGAAGGCAAAATGAACGGCGATGAAAAAGCCAACGCCTTAAAAAAGTTACAACAGAAAAAAAAGGAAGCCGGCCTAAACGAAAACTATGCCCGGGAAATAATGGAATTGCATACCCTTGGTGTAGATGGCGGCTATACCCAAACCGATGTAACACAGGCTGCACGGGTACTTACCGGCTGGACGGTGTACCCGGTTAGCGATTATGGTGCAGGTGCAGCCATGAGCAAAATAGTAGACCGCATTGGTGAGGACAAACTGATAGACCGTGGTTTTGTACACGAAGGCGATTTTTTGTTTGCAGCAAACCGCCACGATACAAAAGCAAAAACAGTTTTGGGTAAAACATTTGCCGCTGGTGGCGGATACAACGAAGGTGTAGAATTGCTGGATATGCTGGCCCATCATCCATCTACCGCAAAATTTATTTCGAAAAAACTGGCCACCCGTTTTGTGAGTGATAACCCGCCACTAAGCCTGTTGGATAAAATGGCTAAAACATTTACCGCCACAGATGGCGACATTACCGAGCTGATTATTACCATGGTAACGGCACCGGAATTCTGGAGTAAAGATGTTATAAGAGAAAAAACAAAATCACCTTTTGAATTTGCCATGAGTGCTTTACGCAGCCTGGATGCGGATATTAAAATGCCTTTTCAGGTAAACCAATGGATTACCAAAATGGGTCAGAAAATATATTTCTATCAGGCACCTACCGGCTTTCCGGATAAAGGGCAATATTGGATTAACACCGGCTCGCTGCTTAACCGCATGAACTTTGGCCTGACACTGGCCGCTAAAAAAATTCCCGGTGTAACTTTTGATTTGGCAAAACTGAATAAAAACCGGGAGCCGGAAAGTGCCGAAGCTGCATTGGCCACTTATGCAAAACTGATGCTACCCGAACGCAATATTGATGAAACCATCAAGCGCCTTACCCCAATAGTAAGCAACCCCAACTTTGGTAAAAAAGTAGCAGATGCGGCTAATAAAACGCCAACCGTTACCGGCATCAGCATGGCTGATAGTGAAGAGATGGTGATGAATGACGGCGAAAAAGAAATGAAACCAAAAC
The DNA here is from genome assembly GCA_043755055.1 of Chitinophagaceae bacterium. Taxonomy (GTDB): domain Bacteria; phylum Bacteroidota; class Bacteroidia; order Chitinophagales; family Chitinophagaceae; genus JAZKFT01. The sequence continues at coordinate 5,222 of JAYUTQ010000590.1, forward strand.
AGAAAAAAGCAGGTGGTAAAAACTTTGCCAAAGGCAACAATACCATGGACATGCAAAACGCCTTCGGTGATCATAAAATGCTCAATCAGGTTGTTGGCATCATCATTGGGTCACCGGAATTTCAGCGAAAATAGTTGAGGCGGATTGTGGTTCGTGGGGACACTAACCACGGCAGAAAAAAGTCAACTTCAATTTATGTAAGGTTGTCAGCCTGAGCTTGTCGAAGGCAATCATGTCAATCTACTATAAGGTCCTTTTAGAAGGGCTTCGACAAGCTCAGCCTGACAGATTCGAAAAGGCCGATAGCAATCAGATCACAAATCATGCATCAGAAATCATAAATCAAAATATTATGAGCAGCAGAAGAGGATTTTTAAAATCAGGAGGCCTTGCCTTGTTTGGCATTGGGGTTGGTGGCGTGCCCACTTTTATGGCCCATGCTGCTGGCAGCCGAAAAATAGAAAGCCCTTACAAAAAGAAAAAAGTAATGGTGTGCATTTTTCAACGTGGCGCTATGGATGGATTAATGGCTGTAACACCTTTTACCGACACCTATTTACAAGCTGCCCGGCCCACTCTTTTTATGACTGCCGCACAAGGTGGAAAAGGTACGCCATTGATAGACCTCGATGGTCGCTTTGGCCT
>JAYUTQ010000591.1:0-2640 GCA_043755055.1 Chitinophagaceae bacterium
AAACCATTTGGAAACACGTTTGTTGGCTTCTGCTACAATATCGCTTTCAAACTGTTCCCGTTGGTTGAATATATCATCCACGGCCCATTTATTGGCCACATCGTTTACGGTGCCAACTATGGCAGTTTGTAACCACTGCTGTTCTATTTGCTTTACATCTAACCGAAGGTTGCTAAACATATCACCAATATCGCCTGGCTTTAATGAGTAGTTAAAAGATGGCTTAATGGTTGCAGAAAAACCACCTTTGGTGATTACGGATTGTTCCGGATAATCAATGTGCTGCTGATAGGTGGGGAACTCATACAGTTTGCTTACCCAGGTATTTAAAACCACCCAACCTGTTTTGTATTCAAAGCTGCTAACACCACGGCTGTCGCCGGTAAGGTTTACTTTAATACCTACATGGCCGGCATCTACCCTTTCTACAGTAAAGGGCTGTACCGCAGCGGTTATCAGGCCCGCAAAAAAGATTAAAACAGCCATCCAAAACTTTGGGCTTTTTGTCCATAAACCCTTTTGGGACATGACGGTATAATTGGCTTTTAAATAAAGCAGGGTAATAATAAACGTAAGTACAATGAATGCAACGGAAATCATTTTATCAGTTTTTTAAGTAATGGATGAAGTAATAAAAAGTAAAGGCCCGCTTCAATAAAAATAGCAAGTATTAACAATAATGTATTACTCTGCCGGTTTACTAAATACTCAAAATTTAAAGTGGTAAGCGCAATGAATAATAACAACCTGCAAAAAATAAGGAACATTTTCATGGTATGGATGTTTTGATTTATAGTAATTAATAGACGCAATTAGGAATAAAAAAGTAAGCAAGTCTTTAACAAATATTTTTTGCAAACTTTTCTACCGAAACATTTTATTGAAGATAAAATAGAATCGATTTTTACGCAACCATTTTTTAGCTATGCAGAAAAGCCTGATAATGAGCCGCTTTGCAAACAATAGTGATGCCTTACCTTGTGCCACCAAATAACAAGTATTAAATGATATTAATAGTAGCTACAACCAACCGAAAAAATAGTAAGACATACAAAGTGGCAGAGTACTACCAACTGCTATTACAAAGAATGGATGTGGAAAGTGAAATTTTAAGCCTTGAACATTTACCCGAAGATTTTGCATTTAGTGCCTTATACGAAAATGCCGGAAAGAACAATGAATTTAATCAGAGCAAAGAAAGGATGGATGCGGCAGATAAATTTGTATTCATCGTACCCGAATACAATGGTTCGTTTCCGGGAGTTTTAAAAACATTTATAGATGGACTTGGCTGGCCTAACAGCATACATAAAAAAAAGGCGGCTTTTGTGGGAATCAGCGATGGCGTACTCGGTGGTGCATTTGCTTTAAGCCATTTAACCGATGTGTTCCATTACCTCGGCTGCCATGTATTGAGTAATATGGTTCGCATACCCTACATGAAAAAAAATTTTACTGACGGCGAAATCCATGACGAACTCATACGGCAACTGATGGATGAACAGGCAAGGGCTTTGGCTGATTTTTAAAATGGTTGTACAATGAAAAAAATCTACTGTCAACTGTAAGCTTGGTTATGCCATACGTGGTAGCTGTGTTTACATTTATTGATTAAAGAAAGGGAAACTTTACAACCATCATGGCCCGTAAATTCTAATAAGCATAATCTATCAATTTGGTTTATTGAACTATATTGCAAAACCTCTCAATGTATTTGGAATCAAATTTGTTGCCTCCACCTCATCAAAGCCTTTACTGTGGTAAAAAAAATACACCTATTCCTATTTTTTGTGTACCTGTCTATAATTGCCATGGCACAACAAAAAGGTGTAGACAGCCTTATTCGATGGATAAACAACCATCCAAAAATTGATTCCGTACACATACTTAACCTACACCGGATTAGTTACCGTAGCAGCGAATCCGATGTAAAATTATCTTTTAGGTATTACGAAAAAGTTTCGGCCGCAAGTGATAGTATCAACTTTAATTATGGCAAGGCATTGGCCCAAATAAACCTGGGTATTTTACTTTTCAATTCTGCCAATTTTGAAGCCAGTAACAATGCTTATTTTAAAGCGGTAGACTATGCCGAACAGAGCAATGGCCTGCGGTTAAAAGCTGTATCGCTAAACAACATTGGCGAAAATTTTAAAACCCTTAAAGACTATAAAAAATGCAGGGAATATACCAGGCAGGCCATTGAAATAAATACCCAACTAAAAGCATGGCGTGGTGTAGCTGTAAACTACGAACTGCTACAGCAATGCGATCTGGATGAAAAATTGTATGCCGATGCAAAACGTAACCTGCAAACAGGTATGCCCTACGCTGAAAAAGCCGGGGAGAGTTATCTGTTATCTCAGTACAGTGTAGGCTTTGGTAAAATATTTGCCAATGCCGGCAATTACGATTCGGCACAGCTTTATTTTACCAAAGCTCTGGCCGAGGCTGCTATAGAAAACGACCTGCGGAACATGTATAACGTGTACCTGGCCAAAGCCATGTTTTTAAAAAATATGGATAATACTGCAAAGCTAAAAGTACTGGATTCTGCCATGGTTATAGGCCGTAAAACAGATTACCTTAAAGGCATATCTGATGTAGCAGAACAATTTTCTTTTGTGTACGACAATATGG
>JAYUTQ010000592.1:0-5860 GCA_043755055.1 Chitinophagaceae bacterium
ATTTGAACCCAGCGAAATGCCTTCCCTGATTGGGCGACATTGGCCCTGCCTGTCGGCAGACAGGGACGCTCCGTTCAAATGTGGTAATTCTATGTAGCATTTTAAACTAAAACTTCCCTGCCTTTTTTGGCACGGAAAAAGGAGGAACATAACAATGAAAACATTACAAGACTGCCTTGCAGAACGTATTTTGGTAATAGATGGCGCCATGGGAACCATGATTCAACGGCACAAACTACAGGAAGCCGATTACCGTGGCAAACGTTTTGCCAACTGGCATACAGATGTACAGGGCAATAACGACCTGCTCAGCATTACCCGCCCCGACATTATCGAGGGCATCCACAAACAATACCTGGAAGCCGGTGCCGATATTATAGAAACCAACACCTTTAGCAGCACCATAATAGCCCAGGCCGATTACGACATGCAGGCCATTGCCTACGAAATGAACGTGGCCAGTGCCCAATGTGCCAGGCGTGCCGCCGATGCTTACACCGCTCAAAATCCGGATAAGCCAAGGTTTGTAGCCGGAGCCATTGGCCCGTTGAACAAAACCCTTAGCCTTAGCCCCGATGTAAACAATCCCGGTTATCGTGCCGTTACTTTCGACGAAGTTGTGGCTGCCTATTACGACCAGATAAAAGCTTTAATAGAAGGTGGCGTGGACATTTTATTAATCGAAACCATTTTCGATACCCTAAACGCCAAAGCTGCTATTTATGCCATTAAAAAATATTACCGGGACAATCCGGCAGCCTCATTTAATAATTTAGAGATTCAAATAAAAAATCACGGTTCTCTGGTTCCCCCCCCGGGGGCGGAGGGGGCTTTGCCCGTAATGATTAGCGGCACTATTACCGATGCCAGTGGACGAACGCTTAGCGGCCAAACACTCGAAGCATTTTACACCAGCATTATGCACATAAAACCACTCAGTGTAGGTCTAAACTGTGCATTAGGTGCACAAGAAATGCGGAGCCATATAGAAGAGCTGAGCCAGATAGCCAGTTGCTATACAAGCGCCTACCCCAATGCCGGCCTGCCCAACGCCATGGGCGAATACGACGAAGAGCCACACCAAACCGCACATTTTATAGAAGAATGGGCCAAAGAAGGTTTTGTAAATATTGTAGGCGGCTGCTGCGGCACCACACCAGATCATATTAAGCACATAGCTGATAATGTAAAAACTATAGCCCCAAGGCCGTTGCCGGTTTTGGAAATGGAATTGGTGTAATATGAATTGGGCCTTGTCAATTGGAGGACACAAACTGTGACCTTTGAAAAGAAAGGTGCTAAACTTGAAGTCACAATTTGTGACTCAAGTTTGAAACAAAACAATCAGGATTGGAGGTCGCAATTTGCGGCCTCCGATCCTGAATAAAACAACAGAACACTAATAAAAATACCATGACTGAAACAGTTCGCATAAAACCCTACCTCCGCCTCAGCGGCCTTGAGCCATTGGTGGTTCGCCCTGAAACAAATTTTGTAAATGTGGGTGAGCGTACCAACGTAACCGGAAGTAAAAAATTTGCCAGGCTTATTAAAGAAGGTAAGTATGAAGAAGCCCTGGGCGTGGCCCGTCAGCAGGTAGAAAGTGGTGCACAAATATTGGATGTAAACATGGATGATGCTATGCTGGACGGTGTGGAAGCCATGACAACATTCATGAACCTGATACAGGCAGAGCCGGATATTGCAAAGATCCCCATCATGATCGACAGCTCTAAGTTTGAGATTATTTTGGCGGGGCTAAAATGTGTGCAGGGCAGGTGCATCGTAAACTCCATCAGCATGAAGGAGGGGGAAGAAAAGTTTATAGAGCAGGCACATATCTGCAAAAGTTTTGGCGCAGCCGTAATTGTAATGGCTTTCGATGAAGTGGGACAGGCCGATACCAAAGAACGAAAGGTGGAAATTTGCCACCGGGCTTATAAAATTCTTACCGAACAGGTAGGCTACGATCCGCAAGACATCATTTTTGACCCTAATATTTTTGCGGTAGCAACCGGTATAGAAGAGCACAACAATTACGCCGTAGATTTTATAGAAGGTACCCGGGAAATTAAAAAGCTGATGCCGTTGGCAAAAGTGAGCGGTGGCGTAAGCAATGTGTCTTTCTCCTTTCGTGGAAACGACCATGTGAGAGAAGCCATACACAGCGTATTTCTGTACCACGCCATTAAAGCCGGTATGGATATGGGCATTGTAAACGCCGGACAATTGGTTATTTATGATGATATAGAACCAATGCTGAAACAGCTTTGCGAAGATGTATTGCTCAACATCAACAACGACGATAATAGTGCCACCGAAAAACTGATTGTGTTTGCCGATACCGTAAAAGCCAAAGGCAAAGTGGAAGTGAAGAACGAAGAATGGCGCAATACCGATGTGGAAGAACGTCTGAAACATTCGCTGGTAAATGGTATTACCGATTATATAGAAGCCGATACCGAAGAAGCCCGGCAGAAATATCCAAAACCTTTGGATGTAATAGAAGGCCCGTTAATGAACGGCATGAACGTGGTAGGAGATTTGTTTGGTGCGGGTAAAATGTTTTTACCGCAGGTAGTAAAAAGTGCCAGGGTAATGAAGAAATCTGTGGCCGTATTAACGCCATTTATTGAGCAGGAAAAGGAAGACCGCAAGCAAGCCCATCTAGCCGCAGGCACCATAAACGAAGAATCGGCCGGAGCCGCAAAAATATTATTGGCTACCGTAAAAGGCGATGTACATGATATTGGTAAAAACATTGTGGGCGTGGTATTGGGCTGTAATGGGTACGATATTATTGACATGGGTGTAATGGTACCCACAGATAAAATTCTGGATTTGGCGGTAAAAGAAAATGTAGATATAATCGGCCTTAGCGGATTGATTACACCGTCGCTGGATGAGATGGTACATGTGGCCCGTGAAATGAAACGCCGTGGCATTAATAAGCCGCTGATGATTGGCGGTGCCACTACGAGCCGTATGCATACAGCTGTAAAAATAGCCCCCGAATTTAACGAAGGCGTAATACATGTGCTGGATGCAAGCCGCAGCGTAACCGTAGCCGGCAGCCTGCTGAACAACGATTTGAAAACGCCTTTTTTAGATGAACTAAAAACAGAATACGAAAAACTAAGGGAAGGATTCGCTAACCGAAAAGTAGCCAAAGACTTGTTGCCTTTGGCGGAAGCACAAAAAAATAAAGTAACAATTGACTGGGAAAACTTTACACCTGTAAAACCAACTTTTACCGGCACCAAAGTTTTTCAAGATTTTGATCTGGCAGAATTGCGGGCCTACATTGACTGGAAACCGTTTTTTATTGCATGGGAATTGCATGGTAGTTTTCCAGCCATTTTAACTGACAGCGTAGTGGGTGTAGAAGCCACCAAATTGTATAACGATGCCAATGCATTGCTGGATAAAATAATTGCAGAAAAATGGCTAACCGCCAAGGGCGTTATTGGTTTTTGGGAAGCAAATGCAACCGGTGCGGACACCATAACCGTCAACAGTCATCCGTCAACTGTCGACGGTCAGCGGTCGACGGTTAACCTCGAATCGCTGCGGCAGCAGAGTCGTAAAGCTTCAAGTCAGCCCAACTTTTCGTTGACAGATTTTATAGCACCACTAGAAACCGGCAAGCAGGATTATCTCGGTGCATTTGCTGTAACCATTCACGGAATTGAAGAGCATATCAAACACTTTGAAGCGAATTTTGACGATTACAACAAGATAATTTTACAGGCATTGGCCGATCGTTTTGCCGAAGCATTTGCCGAATGTTTACACGAAAAAACCCGTAAAGAATATTGGGGCTATGTAAGCGATGAACACCTGACCAACGAAGAACTAATCAAAGAAAAATACCAGGGCATACGCCCCGCACCCGGCTACCCGGCCTGCCCCGATCACACTGAAAAATACAAGTTGTTCGATTTGCTGGATGCAACGGCCAACACAGGGATTATCTTAACAGAAAGCCTGGCCATGTACCCCGGTTCATCGGTTTGTGGCTGGTATTTTGCCCACCCTCAAAGCCAGTATTTTGGTATTGGTAAAATAACAAAAGACCAGGTGGATGATTATGCCAAACGCAAAGGCATGCCCATCGAATTGGTAGAAAAATGGCTGAGCCCGGTGATTGATTAAAGAGGAAAGCAACGATAAAATATTGTTTTAAATCAATCCGCCATGGCGGCTATCTTTGCCAGCCTTTCGAAAAAATTTGTTTTATGAAGTTTTACAGTCTGTTATTAAAGTATCGTTTTTGGCTTGGTCTCATCTTTTTGGCCTTTGCCATTTGGGTAAATATAGCCGCCAGTTTTTGGCCGTCTTTTATTTTGTATTTTATCGGTGTAATACTGCTTGCCGGTCATTTTTTTATAGGCCCGATGCGGCTGATACAGGAATACATTGAAGCCGGTGATGTGGAAGGCGCTGAAAAAGTGCTGGATTCTATCTGGTTTCCACAGTTATTGTACAAGCCTATCCGTTCTGCTTTTTACACTGTAAAAGGTCAGTTGGCTATGATGAAGCAGGATTATGACGGTGCCGAAAAGCACATGAAAAAAAGCCTGGATCTTGGTGGTTCTGTTAAAGAAGCTGAAGGTGCCAACAAGCTGCAACTCGGTATGCTGGCAATGCAAAAAGGCGATTTAAAACAAGGCGAAAGCTATATCCGTGCAGCCATCCGTGCAGGAATACCCGATAAAGATGGTGCTGCCATGGCTTACCTGCAAATGTGCCAGATTTATATGAACCGCAGGGAATTTAGAGCCGCCAAAGATTTTTTCCGTAAGGCGCAGGCCGAAAAGCCAACCAATGAGGAAGTGAAAAAACAGATTGTAGATATAAAGAAATACATCAGTCGCATACCAGGCTAAAAAGCCCAAATCAATTTTATAAAAGCCGCCGCCTGAAATAAGCTGCGGCTTTTTTGTTATGTAGGATAGGAGCACAAATAACACGGATTTTTTCGGATGAACACAGATACTTTGGTTTGTTTTATTAAACCCAATGCCTTTTTTACATCAATTCCTACAATTTTATTAGTAACCTTTATGAATGCATCAATAATAAAAAAGTATACTCGAATTCGGACTTCTTTAATTATACTACCCTTACTTATTTTATTGTTTTGTTACCTTTTATTCAAGGTTTTATTGCCGGAATATTTTCTTTCAGAGAATGACCTAATGGTAAATACTGGAACTATAAAAGCGTCATATTATACAACTTATAAGGAGCGTGGTAAATACGGACGTATTTATGAAAAAAAATGTGTTCAAATAGAACTTGTAGATAAAAGATATTTTATAAGGTTGACGGGCGACTTGAAATTTTGGCCAGCCATTGTTACCCTAGGAAATATAAATAAAGAAATTGAAGTTAGATACAAAAGAAGAAACGTTAACCCTGGAATACTATACAATCCAAAGCAAATTTCAATTGATAACAGAATAATTCTCCCCTTTAGTGAATCCCGAAAATTTTATGGGTGGTTTTGTATAGCAGTTATTATCGTAATAATTATTTCAAGTTTTCTTTTGTACCGGGTTTTCAATATTTATAGGCTTAATCTCTATGAATACGACAAGAAAATCGGAAAACTGAGTAAATGGAAATTATTTTGGACCTGGATTTGGGACTAGACTGTTGCTTTGAGATTTAATAATTCGTGTTCATCCGCCAAAATCCGTGTCATCCCCTCAATCCTGCGGGGCAAGCCGTATTCCTTTCAAATCGTGTTCCCAAAAACCTGACAGAAATTCGCATAATCATAATGGCATAACATTTGCCCCTCCCACATTGTGTTTGCCTAAAATAGGTTGACAGATTTTATAAATTTTCAAAC
>JAYUTQ010000593.1:0-5859 GCA_043755055.1 Chitinophagaceae bacterium
AAAGAAAAGCGTAAAGAAAATTATGCTCGAAGCCGTTAAGAAGCCGGCGCTGTTTGAGCCGGCAGAGTCTATGAATAGGATGACTTTTACGGCGAGTGCGCCGGATTTAGGCTGTGAGCATAATTTTTAGCTTTTATTTCGCCTGCACCGATTATTTCGGTTGGAGCCTTGATTTTTTTTTCTTTTTTTTATCAAGAAAAAAAAGAAAAAACATCGATTATATACGTGTTTCTCTAGGAATGCGTTCAAAATACCTAATCCTATAAATTTAATTATTTGCACATTCTCACATTCTCACATTTCTCTCATTTTCACATTCTCACATTTTCACATTTCCGAATTATTCACATTATGTATTAGTGACCACCCCAAGAGAAGACATACTATTTTTAATCTCAACGCCGCTGTACCTGTCAATTATTTTGCTGGAAATATTCCTTAGCAACTGGCACGACAGGAAGCTTTATACCTTAAAAGATACGCTGGCCAATTTTTACCTCACCGCCCTCAATGGCATAATTGACCTCAGTTTCAGGCTGGTGTATTTGGTGGTGTTGGGCTATTGTGCCAACCATAGTTCAGTTCACATTACCAATGTGGTAGCGTACTGGGTAGTTTTAATTTTGGCCGAAGATTTTATCTTTTACTGGCTGCACCGCATGGAGCATTATGTACGGTTTTTTTGGGCGGTGCATGTTACCCACCATTCTTCCGAGCTGTTTAATTTTACGGTTGGATTCCGATCTTCGGTATTTCAACCATTATACCGGTTTATATTTTTTATACCGCTGGCCTTTTTGGGTTTTAGTGCATTGGATATTGTATTTGCCTATAGCCTTACCCAAACCTGGGGCATTATTGTACATACCAAACTCATTAACAAAATGGGTTTTTTAGAGCATATTTTAGTAACCCCTTCGCACCACAGGGTACACCATGCAAGCAATCCCAAATACCTGGATAAAAACATGGGTATGTTCCTCATTTTATGGGACAAGCTATTTGGCACCTTTCAGCCAGAACTGCCGGCAACGGAATACGAGCCGCTTCGCTTTGGCCTTACCAAAAACATCGAAACTAAAAACCCTGTTAACCTGGTGATACATGAATGGAAAAATATTGTAACCGACATTAAAAAGCCGGTTCCCTTTAAACAAAAGCTAGGTTACCTTTTTGGCCCTCCGGGATGGAGCCATGATGGCAGTACTATGACAAGTGAGCAAATGCGGCACGAAGAAGTACAAAGGAATAAATAACCCATATTTACAATGCTTGCAATAATCGGTCGTTGAAAGTGAGCAGCCTTTCACTCACAATTTTCACCACTTTCATAGCCGGGTGTAAAGGATTGAATACATAATTATATTCTTCAGGCATAAGTACAGAAGGAACACGTAGTAAAAGATGTTGTTGGTTATTAAGAAAAGCATCACCTATCGTTCTGGTAATCGGAGCAGGAATGTATGCATCCCACTGATGGGGCATATCTTTCAACTCTAATTTTTTGATGCTTTCCGGTGTATTGATTTCAATTTCAATCAATAAATATTCGGTGCGTTTTAAAAATCTAATAGGCGTATGAACAAGCGTTTCTACCAAAGCCAACGAACGATTTTCGGCAGTGTATAAGGCTAAGTTTCCTTCACTATTCCACCTGCCGCCATATAGCCTTGCACCATTGCCAGAAAGATCTTTTCCGTAGCTTGCTTTTGAAATTCTGTAAACAATCATAATTAAGAAAATACCCCCATTTCTAAACGGCCAAGCACTTTAAGTACCATCTGAATTCCAAATGAAGTGTCTAAAAAATCTAATGGCTTTCTGTTACCCAAAGCAAGAATTGGCGAATGCAACCACTCTTTAAAATCTGCATCATTACCTATCACTTCCACACCACGGCTCACCAAAGAGCTTAGCTCCAAGACCTTTTCAGATTTATAACTATCCAAAAGTTCGTTTTCATCTTTTCGTTGCAGGTTTCTATGGCTGGTATGCAGCAAATTACTAAGCTGCTCCAAAGTAATACCAAGATATCCGGCAAGGTGTTTTAGGGTACTTTTTTTGATACCCACCCTCGATAACCGAATAAGATCTATAGCACTTATAGATGACGCCAATGGGTGAGTACCACCCAATACTACACTTAGATTATTGTAAGCGCTATTGTAAACAAACGCAGCCTCATTAATTACGTTTGAACTTTCGTCCACAAAAATATTGTCTGAAGAAATTAGTGTCTTTGCCATACAACCTTCTTTCTACAAAAATACGACACCTTGCACAAAATTTATCCAAATTGTCGCATTTATTTTTCAATCTTCAACAATTTTTCAAATACATAATACACGGCAGGGCAAACGGCGCTGTTTGTAAGTGTTAAAACCGGCCGCTTTATAAATACATCCTCATCAGTATAAGGGTATCGGGCACAGTCGCTTGGGCGGTCTTCGTAAATATTACAGGTATTGTCTTCGGCCAAAAAGGCGCAGGGCAGGCGTTTGTTTACGTAGTCGCCGTCCTCGTCCATTTTCAGGTATTGGTCTATAAATTCCACTTCCCGCATGCCCATGGTTTTGCTAATGCGTTTAATATCCGGCATCTTAAAGCGGGGCGAATGGTTTTTACAGCAGCGGCCACAATCCAAACAATCAATTTTTGAAAATGCCTCATCGTGGGCTTCGGGCAATAGTTTCAGCACTTTGCGTTTATCTGCCCGGTCCAGGTAATTTTTATACAATTTCTGGTGTTCCTTGCTCTTTTTCTCCCAGTCTTCTAAAATATCTTCTTTCATATTGGTAAATTATTTTCAAGCTTTATGGCAATTTCTTTTAGGTTTTTAAAAGTTATTGAGATAAACGCTGCTACTATGTGAATAATAAGACTGCAAGGTAAACCACAATAGGCAAAGCGGTGGGCAACACTTAAATTTGCGGCGAAATATCAAAATCACACATTGAACAAAGCCAATCCAAAATTTGTAAAAGAAACTGCGTAGAAGGAAAGATGCCACAGGCAAAAAGTTGAATGGAGCGTCGCCAATGTCGCCAAATAGTGAACAGAAACATTGGCTAATAAAAACTTTTAATAACTAAACATTACAGATGAATCTTTTTGAGCAACAACAGCAGGAATTCAGAGGCCGTCATATTGGGCCAAATGCTACCGAAACAGAAGCGATGCTGCAAGCTATTGGTGTAGCAAGTGTGGATGAACTTATAGAAAAAACAGTACCAGCGGCCATTCGACTGCAACAGCCGCTGGCTATAGACGGACCCGTTAGTGAGTTTAAATACCTGACCGACCTTAAAGCAATTGCGGCCAAAAACAAAGTGTTTAAAAGCTATATTGGGCAGGGCTATTACGATACCATTACACCAAGTGTATTGCTGCGCAATGTGTTCGAAAACCCGGGCTGGTACACCCAATACACGCCTTACCAGGCAGAGATTGCCCAGGGCCGTTTAGAGAGTTTGCTCAATTATCAAACCATGGTAAGCGACTTAACCGGTTTGCCGATTGCAAACGCTTCATTATTGGACGAAGGCACTGCCGCTGCTGAGGCTATGACCATGTTCTTCAACCAAAAAAACAAGGCAGATAACATTACCCATCCTAAGTTTTTTGTAGACAATAGCATCTTCTCCCAAACCAAAGATTTGCTGGTAACCCGTTCAGTGCCCGTTGGTATTGAGTTGGTGCATGGCGATTATAAAACAACCGTTTTAGACGAAACCTTTTTCGGTGCCATCGTTCAATATCCCAACAGCAATGGTTCGGTGGAAGATTATCGTGGTTTTATAGAAAAAGTACATGCCGCAGGTGGTTATGTAGTAATGGCTACCGATTTGCTGGCCCTTACTTTATTAACGCCTCCCGGCGAATTGGGCGCCGATGTTGCTATTGGCAACAGTCAGCGTTTTGGTGTGCCAATGGGCTTTGGAGGACCGCATGCTGCATTTTTTAGCACTAAAGATGAGTTTAAACGTTCCATACCCGGTCGCTTGATTGGAGTAAGCATCGATGCACAAGGCAACCGTGCTTTACGTATGGCGCTGCAAACAAGAGAGCAGCATATTAAACGTGAAAAAGCCACATCGAACATTTGTACCGCACAGGCATTGCTGGCCAATATGGCCGCTATGTATGCTGTGTACCATGGCGCCGAAGGGCTTAAAAGCATTGCCGAAAGGGTAAGCCTGCTAACCAAAGCTTTGGCCGATGCCTTACCAAAAATTGGTGCCGGTAACATTTACAAAATAACCAACCCATCTTTTTTTGATACCATCACCGTACAGGTAGTTGATTCCAATGCGATCGTTTCTATTGGCGAACAACATGGCGTAAACTTTTTTGTAAAAAATGCCAATCATGTAACCATCAGTGTGGATGAAACCACATCTATTGCTGATATAGAGCTGATCGTAAAAATATTTGCCCAAACAGTTGATTGTTCACCGGTTGCAGTAAATGTGAATCTGGAGATGCTCACCAATATCCCTTCAGAATTTACCCGCACCTCGCCATTTTTAACCCACCCGGTTTTTAATACGCACCACAGCGAAAGCGAAATGATGCGGTATTTGAAAAGTTTGGAAAACAAAGATTTATCGCTGAATACTTCAATGATTTCGCTGGGTAGCTGCACCATGAAACTGAATGCTGCTACACAACTGATGCCGGTTAGCTGGCCGGAGTTTAGCAAAATCCATCCATTTGCACCGGCTACCCAATGGCAGGGCTATCAGCAAATAATTACTGAACTGGAAAGTTGGCTGAGTTCCATTACCGGCTTTGCGGCCACTAGCCTGCAACCCAACAGTGGTGCACAAGGCGAATATGCCGGCCTGCTCACCATCCGGGCCTACCATGCCGATAGAAACGAAGCTCACCGAAATATTATTCTCATTCCTATTTCTGCCCACGGTACCAACCCTGCAAGTGCGGTAATGGCGGGTTTTAAAGTAGTAGTAACCAAATGCGATGATGCCGGCAACATAGACGTGGCCGACCTGCAGGCCCGTGCCGAACAATACAAAGACAACCTGGCCGGCCTGATGGTGACTTACCCAAGTACCCACGGCGTGTTTGAAGAAAGCATCATCGACATTTGCCAACTGATACATGATAACGGCGGCCTTGTGTATATGGATGGCGCCAATATGAACGCTCAGGTAGGTCTTACATCTCCGGGCAATATTGGTGCCGATGTTTGCCACCTGAACCTGCACAAAACTTTCGCCATTCCGCATGGCGGCGGCGGCCCGGGCATGGGCCCCATTTGTGTAAATGAAAAACTGGCACCTTATTTACCAGGCCACGTAAACAGTAAAAATACAGACAAGGCGATACCGGCAGTAAGTGCTGCGCCGTTTGGTTCTGCTTCAATTTTATTGATTAGCTACGCTTATATAAAAATGTTGGGAGCAAGTGGCGTAACGGATGCTACCAAGTGGGCCATCCTGAATGCCAACTATATGAAGGCAAGGATAGAAAACGTTTACCCGATTTTATACAGTGGTAAAAATGGCACCTGTGCCCACGAATTTATTGTGGACCTGCGACCGTTTAAGCTAAGCTGCGGCGTAGAAGCCGAAGACATTGCGAAGCGTTTAATAGACTATGGTTTCCATGCGCCCACCATGAGCTTCCCTGTGCCGGGAACGATTATGATAGAACCTACAGAAAGCGAAGACAAAGCTGAACTGGATCGCTTTTGCGATGCTTTACTCAGCATTTACACCGAAATAAAAGCCATAGAAACCGGTGCCACCGACAAGCTGAACAATGCTTTAAAAAATGCACCACATACGCAACATGTAGTGTGTGCCGATGAGTGGACAAGGCCATATAGCCGTCAGG
>JAYUTQ010000594.1:0-5844 GCA_043755055.1 Chitinophagaceae bacterium
CGCAACTAGTAGTTGCGTATCTTATCGTATCACGGTAAATGCCCGAAATATTTACAGTATTACCCCATGGCAAAGTATATGTCTGGCCACTACAAATAGCAGCGTTGGTAATGGTACTATCCGGCTTTTGCACAGCAAGGTTTACTGTTAGTCTTACACTGTCGCAATTAGTAATATTATAACGTAAAGTATCGTAGTAAATACCAGCTGTATTTACCACCCTTCCCCGGGGCAACGTATAGCTTTGACCAAAGCAAATAGTGGCATTAATAGTAGTGGAAACAGATGATTGTACAGCAAGGTTTATGGTTCGCACCAAACTGTCGCAGCCGGTAAATGAGTATCGCAAAGTATCTCTGTAAACACCTGCTATAGTTACCATAGTACCCCATGGCAATGTGTAGCTTTGGCCAGTACAAATAGCAGCATTTGTTGTGGTTGCAAGTGTAGTTTGCACAGCAAGGTTTATCGTTCTTCTTACACTATCACATCCGCTTAAATTGTAGCGTAATGTATCCTTATAAATACCGGCTGTATTTACCACAGTTCCCCATGGCAATGTGTAAGACTGTCCGGCACATACAGCAGCGCTTGTAGTTACAGCAGTTACATTCTGGAGCTGCAGATTCACTGTATTTATCAGGCTGTCGCAGCCGCCTGTAGTTCTTAAAGTATCGGTATACATACCAGCCGCACTTACTATTTTTCCTGATGGTAATGTATAGCTCTGCCCCTGGCAGATGGATGCATTGATATTGCCGGTTTGAGGTTGCAAATTAGTGAGCACAATTGTATCCCTAAGGGTGCAGTTGGCAAAAGCAATATCTACCCAATATAAACCTGCTGCCGGTGCAGTAAACGTAGCATTTGTTGACCCATTTTGCCAGGTGTAACCTGTGGCACCTATGGTAGTGGCATTTAAAATTACAGGCTGTGTACCGAAACATGCCTGCTTGTCGTTACCCAAAGCCAGAGCGGTTCTGGATACAATAAAACTGTCACGGGTGGTGCAGCCTCTTAGCTGCATATCATCCCAATAAATACCCGGTGCAAATACACTAATGGAAGCTGTAGCAGCACCTGTACTCCATGTGTGGCTTTCGCCAAAACCTCTTGAAGCATTGAGCACAATAGGATCTGTACCGCAAACATATTTATAATGGGTTACAGGGTTTATAGGGTCAATATTTACCCGAATTGTATCTCTGCTGATGCACCCGTTATAGGTTACCATTACCGAGTAATTATTTTGCCCGGCAGCGGCTGCAAGTATAGTTGGGCTTGTGGCACCGGTACTCCATTGATAAGTGGAACCCGTGTACGATGTGGCATTGAGTAACACTGTTCCGCCATTGCACAAACTGGTATCATTACCCAAATTAAGAACGGCCCTTGCCGGTATGGTGATGGTTTGGTAAGCCGTATCTTTTTTACCACAATCTGTATTGGTAACAATAAGCCTGATTGTGTAAGTAGCAGCAGTAGAAAGTGCAGGATAATAGAACTGCGGCACCACGGCCGTACTGGTTTGGTTGTTGTAACCAAAACTCCAATTGTATTGTATAGAAGTGCCGTATGTGCTGGAGTTAATAAAAGTTACATTCTGGTCTTTGGTACAATCGAACTGTGTACTAAAGTTTGCAACTGCAATACATGGCGGCTGTGGCTGGCAACTGTCGGCATGTTTAACTGCCGATACGTTTAAGTCAATAGTACCCCCGGCGGCCAGGGGTGAGAACACCTGAATAAAATAGCTTTTGCCGGGTGCCAGGCATTTGTAAGTGTTACGGGTAAGTGCATCCTGCACACAGCTTTGTTCCTGCATGGCATTGCAGTTGCCGGTCATCATGCGGTATTTTATATTGTTGCTGCCTACACCAGTGTTTTCATTTAAAAAAACGGTTATATCCAGCGTATCGGTTCCCGTTATATCCAGACGGTACCAGGTGCTTTTATAATTTTTGGTAATGGCGTTTGGCGGGCAGGTAAGGGTAGGGTTAAACTCTCCATAATCGGTGCCGATGGTATGACATACGATTGCAGCGGTGGCCGTTTTACTACCTGGGCCGGTAAGGTTAGCAATAACAGGCTTGCTGCAAAAATCACCGGCATTTTCTGTAAGGGTAATCTGAGGGTATTCTTCCCCACCAGAGGCTCCACAATTGGGCAGCAGAATGTAATAGTTTCCGGCTGTAATGCATGTAGTATAATAATAAGATGAGTCGTCATAAAAAGGTCCGCTGGAAAATGAAGTCCCGGGCATATACTGCAATCCATTTATAGTTGAATCGCCTGAAATAATTTGGCGGTATAACTGAATTCTGTTGGGCGTGCTTTCATAATATCCTCCAGTTACGTTATACATCCTGAATTTTATATTTCCGGAAACGGTGGTGGAGAATTTATACCATACATTTTTAGTGCAAATACCATAAGGCATGGGATCGGTGGCATCACTTGTAGCACAGGTATGGTTATCGGTGGCACCCCTAAATATTCCGGGGCCAAGGTTGCTACCAATATTATTAGCCTGGTAATAATGGTCAAATTTTGGAGAGATAGCATTGATAGAATCAAACAAAACAGAGACCTCTACCTGGTGGTTTGGATACATCCATTCGGGGTGGTGAGCATCATGGTTATGTCTGTTGCTCGGCACCCTGTTTGCAACAATAATATAATACCGCTCCGGTATGGGCGTACAGGTTTCTCTGAAAAAAGACACTTCGGTAACACCATCACAATATCCGATATCGTTACTAGCAACTACCTCCAAGCCTTGAGAAATAGTAGAATCCACGCCGCCGGAAGCTACTACATTACTAAAAGGCAGGGTGCCATCAACGTTACTCTTTAGCACAATAAAATTGTATTGCCAGCCTTTCCCAATTGTTTTATTATTCACCCGAACTTTTACCAGTCCACCTTTATCCACTGTAAAAGTGTACCATAAATTTCGGGCAACACCTAAAGGATATGAGTAGCCATCTCCACCAATATAATTACCCGTAAATAAAGGAATGTTATTACCCGGATTATAGATGTTTGGCAAAACTGCGGAGGCACAACCAAGTAAAGGGTCTGTGACTTGTGCCCCGGTGGTACAATAAAAAAAATCGTTGCTTGCGGCCCTGGAGGGGTTTAGTGGGTTTACATCATTCAGCTTGCCGTTATACCAGTTACTATCTGGTTTTATCTGCCCAAAATCGTAGGCGTTACCGGCATGGTCGAAACGGGAATAACCCACCTGATCAATATATATAGTTGGTGTTACCGATTTGCATACTGCATCTGGTGTTGCAAACACCATCAGGGTATAAACCCCCGGCTGCAATTTGCAAAGTTGTAAATGACCAAGTGACATCAGGCAGGGCTGAATGGGTTGAGCAGTACTGAAGATTGCCGAATCGGTACGCACATTGCCTGCATATACTTTTGCCGAATAGGCATAGGGAGCACCATTCCAGTAGTTTTCGGTATTAATACTTACAAAACTTTCCTGGGTAATCTTAAATACCCAATAAGCTACTTTAGTTGCGCTGGGGCTGCAGCTTACCACAGGGTGTGATGCAAAAGGGGTATCGTTACTACAATTAAAATTTTCGGTATAAAGCGTATAGGTAGTATCTGTTTTTGGATAGGCGGCCGTATGACCAACCCTTGGGGCCCATTGTATTAAAAAAGGCTGATGGGTGATGGTATCAATGGCTGCTTTGTAAGGCCGGTTGTATTTGGGCTTTGGACAAGGGGGAACATTTACTGTTATCTGGATCCTGCTACCAATACCAACTAGATTACGAAAATAATAAGTGGCCCCATCATTTATTGTGGTAAGATCTCTCAATGGACTGCTGTAGGATGGCCCCCAACAGTATGTTACAATCGTGTACCATCCGGCAGCGAGTACATCACATTGATTTGTTACTAATTCGAAAATACACCTGTATTTGGAAGGCATTGCCGTTAAAGCGGCTAAACCATCGGTGGCTTTTCCTTTAAATAAAATAAAAGGACTACTGGCGTTAGGAATAGAGCTGGCATCCGTAACCTGACTTAGTATTGAAATACTTGCAGGACTGCTTAAATAAAACTGCCGGTAAATGGCTTTTGTAGCAGTTAATACTCCATAAGGGTCCTTACATGGTTGAATGCCGTCTATAACAATGGCATTGTCTCTACAGGTAAAATAATCAACAGTGCTTGAAATAGTGCCACCAGCGGGTGGAATGATGCTAAGTATATTGCCCATGTCTTCGGCATGTGCAAGATCGTAAAACCTGGTTTTGAGTGTATCAAATTTAACCTGTACAATGTTACTTTCCCCAATGAGGTTACTATTGCCAAAATTTACATGGGTATAAGTTCCTGGCAATACACAGGTTTTTATTGTGCTGCCTACAACATTTGGGTTAGGGTTAGATTGCAGGCAAAGGGTTTGTGGCGTAAGCCCGGTAATAGTATTGGGATAAGCGAATGCACTTTGAAAGGTGGCCAATGCATTAGCATCGCCTTTGTAAATTTTATGACCGGTATTGGTGAAATAATTATTTATTGCACTATTAGTAAAAACCGAAAGCAACCCACTATCAGAAACATTAAATTCACGGTACATCGCTTTTGTAGATGCCGTAGAACAATCAACATCAAAAGGTCTTACAGTATTGGCACAGCCAAATGTATCTGTCTGGCTGGTATAAGTAACCCCTGAAACCAATGGCTGCATAACGCCTCCTACCCTGTTCAGTGTATCAAAAGCACCGGGGGAAGCAAGTGAGAATTTATTAATGGCCCTGACTGACATCACCTTTATATTCAGATCAAACGGGCTCCCCAGGTTAGCCAAGCCGCAGAAACCAGCGCCATTGCCATTAATGAGGCCGCCATAGGAATTAAAATAATCAAGCCCATCTGCAGTATCCTGCCCCAATACCTGTAATGTGTAATCGCCGGGTGCAATGCATGAGAAAGAAGCACCCTCTATAAATTGCTTAACCAGGTTTACAGTATCCAGTGAAGCACAACTATTAGATATATTTTGCCTGTACAATCTTAAGAGGCGTTTTGGACTGCAAAAATATCCTTGCTGTGCTGCACCAATATCCATATTAGAAGTGCCGGCAAGTGAGAATGTAAAGAATGTACTCAGGTTATACCTTTTACCAGCATACAAAACACCATTAGCCGGTAATGAGGGTTCGCAGGGATGAATGGAATGACGGCTGTTACAGCCATGATAATCGGATTTAGCAGTTACCACACCAGATCCACTTGAAGGCAATATACCAAGTTTGTTAGAAGGGGCAGGTATGCCAGATAGTACGGGCTCCGGAGCCTGTGCAGGTGCTACTCCTCCCATAAACAAGGCAACTCGAACTGTTTGAGTGTAATCCTTTTTGAAAAATAGCTGGATGGAATAAGTGGTATTTGGAAGTATCTCCTCACAGCGGTAAATCTTATTTGTGCTATTAGCCCCACTTGTTTGTATCGAATCGCATCCATCTATTACTTGTAATGTAGCATAAGGGCTGCTGCGTACATCGCCTTTATACAATGTGTATCCGAATTTTTTTGTGGTGTTGGCATTATTATCCGCAAGAAAAAAAACGAGGAAGTCTATATAGGCCGGGGTTTTAAAAACATGCCAGCTACTTTTATTAAAATCCTGGTAATTAGTTAAGGCGGTACAAACTTCAGCACCATCTTCAACAGATAAACAGTCCACATAATAAGTTGCTGTTTTTATGCCAATGCCAAGTGTTCCAAAATCATAGGCCTGAGCAGGTTGGTCATAAGCAGCCGTAGATTGAGTGGTTTCTACAATTATATAAATCAACCCATTGGCAT
>JAYUTQ010000595.1:0-5838 GCA_043755055.1 Chitinophagaceae bacterium
ATATTGAAAGCATAACCCCGAATGGGGTTTAAAAATGGAGAATAGACAGTAACTGACTTTACTTGTAACAGTGTTATTTTAATTTCAAAGTAATGAGCACACATCGGCAAATATTCTACCAAATCGTATTTGGAACCAAAGAACGTAAAGCGACACTCGAAACAGCACATGAGGATGAACTTTACAAGTAAATCTGGGGCATTATAAAAAATAAAAACTGCAAGTTGTATCGTATAAATGGAATGGCAGACCATATCCATATTTTTTCGGATTTACATCCTTCGATAAGCCTGAGCGATTATGTAAAGGATATTAAAGTAGCTAGTAATTTATGGATGAAAGAAAGTGGAAAATTTCCAGCCTTTGTTGGTTGGCAAGATGGGTACGGAGCATTTACATATTCCGGAAAGGAAAAAGACATGATAATCAACTACGTCAAAAACCAAAAAGAGCATCACAAAACAGAAAGCTTTTATGATGAATTTAGACGCTTGTTGATAGAAAATGAAATTGAATTTGATGAAAAATATTTTTTGTAAAAGTAATTTTTAAACCCCATTCGGGGTTTGTAACAAACCATACCGCCCCCCGGGCTACACCCGGGGCTATTAATATTGAGCCCTCCGGGCTATCATTGAAACACGCTAATTACATCATGCTGCATTTCCTCCTAACTTAGCAGCTCCATGGATAAATTCATTGTATCGGCACGCAAATACCGCCCACAAAACTTTAATACGGTTGTAGGGCAGGGGCATATTACTACTACGCTTAAAAACGCCATTCTCAATAACCAATTGGCACATGCATTTTTGTTTTGTGGCCCAAGAGGTGTGGGCAAAACCACCTGTGCCAGAATATTGGCCAAAACCATTAACTGCGAAAACAAAACACCCGAAGGCGAAGCCTGCAATACCTGCAATAGCTGCATCAGTTTCGATGCCGGCACTTCTCTTAACGTACACGAACTAGATGCCGCCAGCAACAATAGCGTGGACGATATACGTGCCTTGGTAGAACAGGTACGCTTTGCCCCACAAGCCGGCGAATACAAAGTATATATAGTAGATGAGGTACACATGCTGAGTGCCGGGGCCTTTAATGCCTTTCTTAAAACATTGGAAGAACCACCACCTTATGCCATTTTTATACTTGCTACTACAGAAAAGCATAAGCTGTTACCAACCATTCTCAGCCGCTGTCAGATTTTCGATTTTAAACGCATTACCAATGCCGATACAGTAGAGCACTTACAGGAAATTGTAGCAAAAGAAGAAATAAAAGCCGAGAAAGCGGCTCTGCAACTGATAGCTCAAAAAAGCGAAGGTTGTATGAGGGACTCTCTGAGCTTGTTAGATAAAATTGTGAGCTTTACGGGTGGCGAAGTAACCTACC
The DNA here is from genome assembly GCA_043755055.1 of Chitinophagaceae bacterium. Taxonomy (GTDB): domain Bacteria; phylum Bacteroidota; class Bacteroidia; order Chitinophagales; family Chitinophagaceae; genus JAZKFT01. Next base: position 1,396 of record JAYUTQ010000595.1, read on the forward strand.
TCAATACCATAGAAAACCTCAACATTTTAGACGAGGATTATTATTTTAAAATGCTGGAAGCCTTGCAGGCACAGGATTTGGCTAGCGTTTTACTGTTGTTTGATGAAATTAACCGCAAAGGTTTTGAAGGAGACATGGTACTCAACGGCTTTGCCGAATTTATACGCAACGTAATGGTGTGTAAAGATGCAAAAGCCGCCAAACTATTGGATGTGGTAGAAGGTATGCAAAGCAAATACCAAAGTACCGCACAGGCTATCGGTCTGTCTTATTTGGTAAGTGGATTAAACATACTGAACGAGGCTGAGATCCACTTTAAAATGGCCCGTAACCGCCGCCTGCATGTGGAGCTATGCCTAATAAAGCTGTGCTACCTGCAACAGGCATTGGAACTAACCGCCGCACCAAATGGCGAACTGATTAAAAAAAAACGAATTGATGGCCCGGTAGCTTACCGAACCAAAGCCATTCCGGCTTTTACTTTAAAAAAACAAGGGGCAGAACAGCAGCCTTCGGAGGCAAAATTATTTGTAGCCTCCGAACCGGTTTTGAATCTGGCTGCCGAGCCTGAAGCTCTGGCAAAGCCAAAAGAAATGGTACCGGTACAGCCTGCTGTTTCTGTGCAAAGTGCTATACCACCGGCTAACGGGGGTTTAAAAAAATCGCTCCTCGCATCACTACAGGAAAAGCATCAGGCACAGACGAATGTTGGAAATTCTGCCGAAGCCATACCGTTAACTCAGGAAGCCGTACAGGCACTATGGGCAGGCTATTCGGCCAAATGCAAAGAGAAATCGCAGCATTCCATAGCCAATAGTTTTGATACGGCCACCCTTAATTTACTAGACGAAGAAACCATTGAAGTGGTATCCTTATCCATCCTCACCCAAAAATTTATTGAGCAGGAAAAGGTAGATGTGCTGCAATTGTTTCAGCAGCATTTCCGTAGCCGTAAAATACAGTTTCAATACCGGGTAGAAAGTAACGGCATGGAGCATAAACCGATTGATAACAAATACCTAAGTAGTGCAGAACGCTTTCGATTAATAGCTGAACAGCACCCACTGGTGGTGGATTTGAAAGATAAATTACGGCTGGAGTTGGATTATTAAAAAGCCTCCTTAAACCCCTCGGGTGGAGGGGCTTTAGAACCCTAATTTTTTGTTTGAGAAACAAAATACCTAATCTTAATTTTTCCCTTTCAAACATATTACATTCCAACACCCATCTCTACAAAATCATCCCTTCGTCTGTAATACATTCCTTCTTTTTAAATTCCACTTCAGGTAAATGAAATGTAATGCTTTGAACCAAACGGTAAGAAACACAAAACCCATTCGTTCGGCGGGTATCCAGTCCGGCATTGAATTGATAACACTAAGCACTTCTTCATCTAAACTATAACCCGAGCCTCTGATAATGACTGATTCGGTTACTTTTCCTGTTTTTGAAATAACAAACTGGCACAGTACAACGCCTTCTATATTTGCGTCAATCGCCGAATCCGGGTAATTGGTGTTGTTGGCAATAAATGATTTAAGTGAATCCGGACCGCCTTTGAAATAAGCTAACTCTTCTACTTTGCAGAATAAAGTTTCGCAATAGTATTCTTCAACTACTTTCTTCTTTTTCTCTACATTCTTTGCAATCCTTACCGCATTACTGTTTTGTACTACTAATAACAACATTAGAGAAAAACCTACAGGCAAAAACAGGTATCTAAATTTCATCATAACAGCGTTTTCTTAAAGTCACATAGCTTTTACAAATCAATAAAATTTGGTTGGATAAAAAATATTAGTTGTTTATGCAACTAATATTCCTACATTTATGTCAAAATAGTTGCATAGCTAACCAATGGCAAATAATCAATTTAAGAGAGGGGAATTATATAGTGTAATAACAGGCATGGCCAACACAGCTATTGCCAGAAGACTACAAAAAAATTTCAGACAGGCAGGTGTAGAACTTACGGTAGAACAATGGAGTGTGTTGGTTCATTTATGGAAAGAAGATGGCCTAAGCCAGCAGGAACTGTGCAACCGCACTTTTAGGGATAAGCCAAGCATTACCCGGCTATTACACAACATGGAAAAGCAAGGTTTGGTAAAAAGGGTAAGCAGTAAAACCGACCGCCGCATCAACAAAATACAACTGAGTGATGCAGCAAGGAATATGAAGGATCAATCCACAACCATTGCTAACGACACCCTTAACGATGGCCTTGAAGGCGTAACCAAAGAGGAAATTGAGGTAGTAAAAAAAGTGCTGCAACAGGTGTACGATAATTTGAAGTAGGTAGTTGTTGGCGCAGGAATGAGGAGTGGCATTGTGTGTAGGCTTTCTGTGACTTGCCTCTTATCTGTGGGTGGCTAATTAGTTGAAGTTTAAAAACAAGTAATGGTACTGCACTGGCCGGGAGGCCTGCGCAAGTATTAAAACAACATAATTCACAAATCATAAATCATAAATTAATGAGTACTGCAACACAAACCACCACAGCTCTTAAAGGCGGCGAATGGCTGGTAAAAGAAACCAATCCTGTAGACACATTTATTCCCGAAGATTTTTCGGAAGAACAGAAAATGGTAATGGATATGTGCCAGCAATTTCTGGATGCGGAAGTGCTGCCCGTTATCGAACGCATTGATAAACAGGAAGCAGGACTAATGCCTTTACTAATGGAAAAGGCAGGGGAACAAGGTCTTTTAAGCGTTTCTATACCCGAAGAATATGGCGGATTGGGCAAAGACTTTGTAACCACTATGATTACAGCCGAAGGCCTTGGCGGCGGTTTTTCGTTTAGTGTGGCAGTAGCCGCCCATACCGGAATAGGTACATTGCCCATTTTGTATTTTGGCACCGAAACACAAAAAGAAAAATACATACCCAAACTTGGCAGCGGCGAATGGAAAGCTAGTTATGGCCTTACCGAACCTAACAGCGGCAGCGATGCATTGGGTGCAAAAACCACTGCCAAACTATCAGAAGATGGCAAACATTATATACTAAATGGCCAAAAATGCTGGATTACCAATGGCGGCTTTGCAGATGTGTACACCGTTTTTGCAAAAATTGACGGCGACAAATTCACCGGTTTTATTGTAGACAGGGATACCGAAGGATTTACCCTTGGGCCGGAAGAACACAAAATGGGTATTAAAGGTTCCTCTACTGTTCAACTGTATTTTCAGGATGCAAAAGTGCCGGTAGAAAATTTGCTGGGGGAAATTGGCAAAGGCCATATCATTGCTTTCAACATTCTAAATATTGGGCGAATTAAGCTGGCTGCGGCTGCCTTTGGCGGTTGCAAAAGGGCTGCTACTACTTCTATACAATACGCCAACACCCGGGAACAATTTAAACAACCTATTGCCAATTTTGGTGCTATCAAATACAAGCTGGCCGAAATGGCCACCCGCATTTGGGCCGATGAAACTGCTGTTTACCGCTGCTCACAAGCCATTGGCGATATGGAACATGCTCTACAGGCTGCTGGCAAACCTTTCGCCGAAGCCTTGTTAGGTGCAGCGGAAGAATATGCCATAGAATGTGCCATACTAAAAGTGCATGGCAGCGAAGTGCTGGATTATGTGGTGGACGAAGGCGTACAGGTACACGGTGGCAATGGCTTTAGCGATGAATACATTATCAGCAAGGCATACCGGGATAGCCGCATTAACCGCATATACGAAGGCACCAACGAAATTAACCGCTTGCTTACTGTAGATATGGTACTGAAACGTGCCATGAAAGGCCGCCTTGACCTGATGGGTGCTGCCATGAATGTGCAGAAAGAATTAATGAGCATTCCTGATTTTGGCAATGATGACGAAAGCCCGTTTGCTAAAGAACGCAAGTACATCGTAAACATGAAGAAAGCAATCCTAATGGTGGCCGGAGCAGCCGTGCAAAAGCTGATGATGAAGATTGAAAACGAACAGGAAATACTAATGAACATTGCAGATATGGCCATAGAAACCTACGTAGCCGAAAGCTGTTTGTTACGTGTTATGAAACAGGTAGATAAAGTAGGCGAAGCTGCATACACCGAACAAACCGATATGATGCGGGTTTATCTGAACGACGCAATGGACAAAGTAAACAAAGCCGGTAAGGACGCTATCAACTCATTTGCCGAAGGTGATGAACAACGTATGATGCTACTGGGCCTGAAGCGCTTTACCAAGGCCGAACCATTTAATTGCAAAGAAGCCCGCCGAAGGATAGCGAATAAATTAATAGCCGAAAACAAATACTGCTTCTAAAAACAGGTTACAAAGATTTGAGGGGGGGGGGATAATAAAGAGAAGTCAGGCTTAGGCCTGGCTTTTTTTTGCAGTTTTAATACCAAATGGACATTTTAAATAGTCCAATCTTGTAACCCTGAAAAGGGTTTAACAACAGTAGCCCCGGGTAAAACCCGGGGAATAATGCGAAGAA
>JAYUTQ010000596.1:0-5834 GCA_043755055.1 Chitinophagaceae bacterium
TGGAGTTTTAGGGGGCCAAAATGGAGCCTTGGTGCAGTACTTCGGGATGCTACCACCACTTTTAATGCATGGTCTTTTGCATTTACCGAAAAAGAAAAAGAAGTGCTGTATTTAACCAAAAACGATATACCAGAAAAATCAACTGAACTAACTGCTCCCCGCTTATCGTTGGGCGCAGCTTATCATTTTAAAATAACCAGCGAAACCAAACTAAATGCAGAACTGGCTTTAGATGTAACTTTTGATGGCAAACGCAACACCTTATTTAGAAGCGATCCTGTTAGTATAGACCCAAGAATTGGCTTGGAACTGGATTTTCATAACGTATTTTTTTTACGGGGCGGTGCATATAATTTTCAGCAGGGTTTACAAGATGGCGATACTACCAATCTTAAAAAAGTATGGATTTACCAGCCCTGTGTAGGAGCTGGTTTTAAGTTTGGTAATGTAGGTATTGATTATGCTTTTAATAATCTTGCCAATCAAACCTCACCACTATATACTCATATTGTTTCGTTGCGGGTTGACCTCCGCAAAAAAGAAAAATAATTAAACGTTATGCCTCAAATTTTTTCATTGCACATGAAGAAGCTATTATTTGCCTGTTGCCTGTTTGCTGTTAGTTATAGCCATGCACAGCTTAATAACGAGTGGATAGATTATAGTAAAACTTATTACAAATTCAGGGTTGGTAAAAATGGCCTGGTACGAATTGGCCAATCTACACTGCAAGCCTATGGAATGGCTACAATACCTGCACAAAATTTTCAGTTGTGGCGCAATGGTGTGCAAGTGCCTATTTATACATCGGTAGCTAGCGGCGTTTTAGGCGGTACAGATTTTATAGAATTTTACGGCATCCTGAATGATGGCAAGCCAGATAAAGTTTTGTATCGTGACCCAGCTTATCAGCTAAACGAAAGGGTAAGCCTGCAAACCGATTCTTCTACTTATTTTCTTACATATAATACTACTGGTGGCAATGTAAGAATGATTGCAGCGGCTAATAATGTAATAGGCAATAGCCTTACAAAAGAGGCTTTTTTGATGTATACTGAAAAGCTGGATTTTAGAGAATATGTAAATAAGGGTTATGCAAGTACTTCTGCTGGTGAATACATCTATTCATCCTCCTATGACATTGGTGAAATGATGAGCACTTTTGAATTTTACACAGATACTTTAGCAAAATGCTGTGGATACATTACTCCGGCTTACAAAAGAAAATTTTATCCGTTTACAGGCAGTGGCAATACCTGTACTTTAAAAATAGGAGCTGCAGGCGTGGCACCTAATAGCCGTAATGTAAGGGTGAATTTAGATGCAGTTGTACTTGGGCAAATACGCCTTGATGCTTTTGAGGCAAAAACACAAACCTACACCAACATACCGGTTTCATCTGTACCAAACGGTGAGGGAAGTTTTAAAATCCATAATACATTCCCAAGTAATTTCGATAGGGTGGTGTTTAGCTTTATCGATTTTACATACCCACGTTTATTCAGGTTCGATAACCAGCAGGTTTTCGAATTTGAACTGGCTGCAAATGCCGCTGGACAATACCTGGAAATAACAGATTTTGACAGAGGTGCTGCACTGCCAATCTTGTACGATCTTTCTAACAACAGACGCTATATAGCAGATGTAAGCGGAACAACAATTCGTTTTGCATTACCTTCTTCATCTTCAGTTACCCGTTATGTTTTGTTAAGCCAGGATAACGGCCATATAAACATAATAAGCAGTTTTCAACAACGCAATTTTATAAATTATACTACCACTGCCAATCAAGGGGATTACCTGATTATTTCAAATAATCTTTTGTATGCCCCTGTAAATGGCAACAACCCTGTGGAGTTATACAGACAATACCGTAATTCGGCATTGGGTGGAGGTTTCAACACTAAAATTTATGATATTGATCAGTTAGAAGATCAGTTTGCTTTCGGTATCAAAAAGCATCCCAATTCGGTTCGTAATTTTCTGCGTTTTGCCCGGCAGCGTTTCGATGTTTTACCAAAATTTACTTTGCTTATCGGTAAGGGCGTTTCTTATCAGGACTATCGGTTAAACCAAAATTTACCCATTGCGGAAAAGCTGAATTTGGTTCCATCTTTCGGCTACCCTTCTTCTGATGTATTGCTTTCTTCGGCTGATATGAATCCTTTTCCGGTAACGCCTATAGGCAGGTTAAGTGCAGTAGATGGCAATGAAATAGTGGCTTATTTAAATAAGGTAAAAGAATATGAAGCAGCCCAGATAGCTCCTTCGCAATTGCAGGCGGATAAGGCATGGATGAAAAAAGTAGTACATGTAGTTGGTGCCAATTCGCCGGATCTGAATGGTCTGCTTACCTTTTATTTTACTAACTATAAAAAAATAATCGAGGATACTTTATTTGGTGGCAATGTAACTACGCTTAGTAAATTTAACTCTGGTACTGCTACCAGCATTGGTAGCGAAATTTTAAATAAAGCATTTACCGAAGGCATTGGTTTGCTTACCTATTTTGGGCATTCATCTGCCACGGCATTGGATTATAATCTGGAAGACCCCAACACTTACAGCAATCCTAAAAAGTATCCGATGTTCTTGCTCAACGGCTGTAATGCAGGCAACTTTTTTACGATGGATACGATGCGTTTTTCTGTAAAGAGCACCATCTCTGAAAAATACGTACTGGCACCAAACCGGGGCTCCATAGGGCTTATAGCAAGCACCCACTTTGGTTTAACCGGTGGGCTCGATGCTTACTCTACAGGGTTTTATAATTCGGTGAGTAAAACAGGTTATGGCAGGTCGGTAGGTAAAAATATGCAGGATGCCATTCAATATATCATCACTACTTATGGTGCAGATTATGTAGGCAGAATCCATTGCGAAGAACAAACTTTACACGGCGACCCTGCAATTAAGCTCAATAGTTTTGCCAAGCCGGATTATAGTATCGAAGAGCCAAACATTGTGGTAAATCCTAATTTTATATCTGTAGCCGATAGTAGTTTTAAGGTAAAAGTGTTTCACCACAACCTTGGTAAAGCCATTGGCGATTCCATGGTTATTGAAATAAAAAGACAGTACCCGGTTTCTGCTTTAAATCCTACGGGCCTTACAGAAGTGGTGTACAAGAAGAAAGTGCTCTCAACAAAATATATTGATTCAATAGAACTAAACCTGCCGATTATTTCTAACCGGGATAAGGGTCAAAACAGGATTATAGTAAGCCTTGAAACCGAAGGAAGGATAGACGAACTGAGTGAACTGAATAATACTACAGGCAAAGATTTTGTAATTTTTGAAGATGAAATGCGGCCTGTTTATCCGTACAATTTTTCTATTGTTAATAAGCAAACAATTAAGTTAATCGGTTCTACATCTAACCCTTTTGCAGATGCAAAAGCATACCGGATGGAATTAGACACTACAGAATTATTTAATTCGCCGCTTAAAGTTACGCGTAACTTAACCGTGGCCGGTGGTATTGCAGAGTTCGATCCCGGTATCAATTTTACCAATTTCGACAGTACCGTTTTTTACTGGCGGCTTGCTGTTGTTCCTGCCAATAATAACCCACAGCGATGGAATACTTCCTCATTTGTTTATCTCAATGGCATAAGCAAGGGCTTTAACCAAAGCCATGTATACCAGCATTTAAAAAGTGGGGTACAGCGGATTTATATGGATTCTTTTACCCGGAAATGGAATTTTAATCAAAGGGATAATAACTTGTTTTTTACACAAAGTGTATTTCCGGTTAGTGGCGAAGAAGACAGTCATTTTTCTATTTCTGTAAATAACGATTTGAAAATTCTCAGTGTATGTGCCGGGCATTCAATTGTTTTTAGCGTATTCGATCCCATAACTTTTGCCATTACCCCAAATACAACCGGCCGTTTTGGTAGCGTACTCAATAATTGCGGACCCGGACGAAATTTCAATTTTGAGTGGGACGATCGCAGCCAGGCCAACCGGAAATTGATGATGGATTTTATGGATTCAATTCCTAACGGAAGCTATGTGGCTGTTCGTAAAATTTTAGATGCACCGTATGCCAGCGAAACCTTTGCCGCAACATTGAAAGCCGATGAAGCAACTTTTGGCCTCGGAAAATCTTTGTACCACAAATTAAAAGCAGCTGGTTTTGCAGATATTGATTCATTTAACAGACCCAGGGTTTGGGTTTTATTGTACAAAAAAGGTGATCCTTCTTTTGCGGCAAAATGGAAATTCAGCGATGGTTTGGAACGTATACAAATGAATACCTATGCACCAACATCAGATACCTTAGGCTTTATATCGTCGCCGGTGCTTGGCCCGGCCATGGCGTGGAAAAGTGTAAAGTGGAGAGGTGCAACAGTTGACACAAAAGCAGGTGACAATCCTACAGTAGATGTGGTAGGTATAAACAATGCCGGGGTAGAAACAAGGCTTTACACCCTTTCGGCAGCACAACAGGATTTTGACATTAGCACTGTAAGTGCAGCACAATATCCATACATGCGTTTAAGAATGCGGAACTCCGATTCTATAAATGGAACGGCCTACAACCTTCGTTACTGGAGATTATTGTACGATCCTGCACCGGAAGGCGCCCTGGCTGCAAATATTTTATTTAGAACCAAAGACACTTTGGAACTAGGTGAACCACTCGATTTTTCTATAGCATTTAAGAATATCAGCGATGTAAAATTCCGGGATAGTATTAAGTTAAATGTCATTATCCTCGATCAAAATAATAACAACCGCATTTACCCAATCAGCCGGAAAAAAGATTTGGCAGTGGGCGATACCACAACCATCAACATAAAGCTGGATACAAAAGATTTTCCTGGTGTTAATAATATTTATCTGGATGTAAATCCTAATGACGATCAGCCGGAGCAATACCATTTCAACAATTTCCTGTATCGCAATTTCTTTGTAAGGCCCGATAATTACAATCCGCTGATGGATGTAACTTTTGATGGCCTGCACATTTTAAACAGGGATATTGTAAGCTCTAAACCGCATATACAGGTGAAGCTGAAAGATGAAAACAAATGGCTGGCTTTAAATGATACATCTCTATTAGTGCTTACCCTTCGCTTCCCCGACGGAACTGTTCGTAACTATCGTTTTGGAACCGATACCCTGCGGTTTACGCCAGCCATTGCCGGTAGCGACAACACAGCCACCATAGATTTTTACCCAACACTAACACAAGACAGTGAGCAACGTGATTATGAATTGGTAATTAGTGGTAAAGACCGGAGCGGAAATAAAGCAGGGCCTTTGGAATACCGTGTTAGTTTCCAGGTATTTAATAAGCCGATGATTAGCAACCTGTTTAATTATCCCAATCCTTTTACCACCTCTACAGCTTTTGTGTTTACCATTACCGGCCACGAAATTCCGCAGGAATTTAAAATTCAGATATTAACCATTACGGGTAAAATAGTACGGGAAGTAACCAGGCAGGAATTAGGAACCTTGAATATTGGACGAAACATAACCAATTTTAAATGGGACGGAACCGACCAGTTCGGAGCCAAATTAGCCAACGGCGTTTATTTATACCGAGTGGTTACCGGCCTCAACGGAAAGAAGATGGATAAATTTAGGATCAACGAAACCTTCGATCAGCAAAGCCAGGACCAAACAGATAAGTATTTCAATAAAGGTTATGGTAAGATGTACTTGATGCGGTAGGATTCCCGTTAACCGTCCAACCGTTAACCGTCTACCGAAGCGTCTCTCGGCGTCACCAAATTTAAAAAACGTGCTGGTTTTATACCGGCACGTTTTTTTAATGGCGTACGGTTGACTGTTGACGGTTAACCGTGGACTTTTTTCAC
>JAYUTQ010000597.1:0-5828 GCA_043755055.1 Chitinophagaceae bacterium
TTTTGGGATAAAAAAATATTGCTTCTTCTGGTGTTGGTGTATTAGATAATGTGTTTGGATTACCCGTTTGAGTGTATAAATACCAAAACTCTTTGATAAATTGCTTTAGGGCAGGGTGTGGCGAAGCTTTTAATAATCGATACATTTATAGGGGTTGTCAAAATAAATTCAATATAGGTTTACAAATTTCTCTTGGTGTGTTCATAGCAGGCACGGCACTATTCTAATTCATGTCTCTAAAAATCATTATATAAAACAGTTGGTTTTGGCTTAGCAGAAATAAAATCCGTTAAAATCCTTATCAATCTGTATCAGCCGTTTTCTATAATAATCACAGCCAATAAATCAGAAATCACACATCAGAAATCAGAAATCGATGTTTTACCATCTTGCCACAAGCTTAATATTAATCAACCTTGGGGTTAGCCTGTTGGGGACGGTAAAAATATTGTTGGCGAAATCTTTAATAAGGGCGTAAGAAATGGTGTTGGCACGGTCTATCAGGTTAAATACTTCCAGGCTTGCCCAAATGGTTTCGAAGCGGCGTAACGGGTTGTGGCTGCGGCGTTTGCTCTTGTCGCCATCGAGCAGCAGGGCACTAAAACCAATATCTGTGCGGATATAACTTGGTATTTCTAAAGCATTGCGATACTTGGTGCTGCCGGCAATATTGTACGGCAAATTACTGCCATAAATAACACTAAGCGATACTTTAAAATTTTTGTTGGTACTTAAATAATCCTGAAAAAACACACCGAAATTCAGACGGCGGTCTGTGGGGCGGCGTAGCCAGCCAATATCGGTTTTGGCAGAATCCCTTATCACCTGATCTTGTGTTTTGCCGGTTATTTCTTCTCCGGCAGCGTTAAAATATTTCTGGTAAAAATCACCCTCGAGGTTTTCCTTGGTATTCATCAACCCAATGCTAACCCAGCTTTCGGCATCTTTTACCAATTCGCCATAAAGCCTTGCTTCAATTCCGTAGGCATAAGCTTTGGCACTGTTGGCGCCAAAATAGCGAACCCGCACATTGTCTATATCGTACGGCACCACATCTTTCATGCTTTTATAATAAGCTTCTGATGTTAATCTAAACGGACGGCCCTGCACCAGAAAAGCATAATCAGCACCAGCACTAAACTGATAACTTTTTTGTGCTTTCAGTGCTGTGTTTACGGTACCATCCGGCCGGCGCATTTCACGGTAAAAGGGTGGCTGATGGTACATGCCGGCCGAGGCACGGAACACAATATCTTTTTTCCAATGTGTGGGGTTATAGCTAAAACCAACACGTGGCGAAACCAACATTTCATTATTAAGATTATTTGTGTTGTAACGAATACCGGCGTTGATGGTAAACTTGCTGCTGAGTAAAATATTGTCCTGAATAAAACCTTGAAAGCGGGTAATATTCAGTTCGCTTTTGGCATTGATGCTGCGGTACAAACTTAAAGGCCCAATACGGTTGGGCAAGGCATAACCGGCACTATCCTGGTACTCCCATTCTTTCAATACATCGCTAATTTTTTCAATGCTTAAGCTGTTGCCAAACTGTATAAAATGTTTGCCCTTTTCCAGTGTACCTTTTAGTGTAGCGGTGTACACCTGCACATCAAGTTGATTGCGGCTGTAATTTTGGTACACACCTGCACCCAACGGATTTACAATGAGCCCAAAAGTGGGCTGGCTTTTATCAAAGTCACGGTCGCCGAAAAGATAGGCCCCTGTTATGTCTACGTTCTCCTGCTCCTTATTTTGAAAGCGGCTGAGCATCCCTTTTAACTTAAACTTTGATGAGACATTATAGGTGGCACTGAGGCCAGCCATATTGGTGTTGTATTTGTCTTTTTCCTGTCCTTCAAAGAAAATATCAAGACCCAGATTTTGGGTAAATAACGGGGAGAAAACAGAAGTAGTTTGTTTGCTCTCTTCGGGGAATAATGTGAATTTGGTATTGCCTACATTGGCCAATAATTCCAGCAACAGTTTTGTAGTTGGCTGCCAGGTTATATATGCCTGAAAATCGGAAGATGATGGAACATAATTACCCTTGGTTTCCTGGCTGCCCAACAAGCCTTTAAGATTGCGATTGCGAAAGCCTACGTTATAGGTTACCTTGTTTTTTGCAAGTAGCCCTTCGAGATGCATGCCCTGCTCTAACAGGCCTACATATGCACTACCATATGTGCCGCTTGTGGTATCGGGTTTCTTGTAAGTAATGTCTAACACACTACTCATTTTATCACCATACTTACTTTGAAAACCGCCGTTAAAAAAGTTCACAGTTCGGGTCATTTCGGGATTGATAAAACTGAGACCTTCCTGCTGCCCGTTGCGTATGAGGTAAGGGCGGTACACTTCAAAATCGTTTACATAAATCAGGTTTTCATCAAAGCTGCCACCACGAACATTGTACTGGCTGGTAAGTTCATTATTGCTGCCTACCAAAATTTTAATCATCCCTTCTACCCCGCCTATCGGCGCCGGATTGGTAATGGCCAGTTTAGGATTTATTTTTATCAGGCCTGTAATTGTTCTTTCGTTTTTATTGGTTACCACTACATCCAGTAATGTATAAGATCCCTTTTCTAACTGTATGGTAATGGTTTCTTCTTCGCCGCTGCTAAGGTAAAAATTGGTTTGTTGCTGCTTGTAGCCACTATAGCTAAACACCAATGCCACGGCCTTACCCGATGGAACGGTTATGGTAAACCTGCCGCTATCGTTGGTGGTAATGCCACTCTGTTTACCCAAAATAACCACCGACACTTTAGCCATTGGCCGGTCCTGTTCATCCACCACTACCCCACTAATGGTGGCCGTTTTCTTTTGTGCAAAAAGAGAAAAAGTGGTTGCTATAAAAAGAAGTAATAAGCTGAGTAAACGCATAGGTTGCTTTTGGGAACGGGTGGAAAATTAAGGAAGAATTTTGGATGGCAGTTGAGAGATAGCAGATTGTGGGAATTGAGTGCCCACAGTTATCTTTTTGTTACCAATCGCTATTGTGGAAAACTATGCCCTGTTTTGCAAAAAACTCATGATGGTATTGAAAGTAATAATCGGCACTTTTGCAGCATAAACAATTTCATTATGAAAAAAATTTTTACACTTAGTTTTTTATTGGTTTCAATAGCGGCCCTTGCAGGCCCTTTTACCCCCGGTAATATAGTTGTGGTAAGGGTTGGCAATGGTGCTGCTGCATTATCTAATGCTGCTGCACCTGTTTTTTTAGAAGAATATACTATTGGTGGTGGCCTGGTCCAAACCATTCCAATGCCAGAGATCACTGTTGGTGCTAATCGCAGGTTTACAATGTCTGGCACATCAACTTCCGATGGTAGTATAAATCTTTCGGTAGATCGTGGTTATCTTACCATTACGGGTTATGATGCAGCCACAGGTACCGCATCTGTTACCGGAACTACATCTGCGGTAGCAAATCGTGTAGTAGGTATTATAAGTGCGGGTGGAACAATTAATACAACAACGGCACTTACTGATGCATACACAACGAGTAATATAAGAGGTGCCGTAACTACAAACGGTACAGATTTATGGTTAGCAGGTACAGGCACCAATCCATCAAATGCTGTACGCTACACTACTGTTGGAGCTACCACTTCTACCCAGCTTTTTTCTACCATTACCAACATCCGTACTATTGGCATTTACAATGGTCAGTTGTACTGCGGTTCGGCAACCGGCACTTACCAAGGTGTAAGTTCTATTGGTACAGGCACACCTACTACAGCAGGACAAACCGTAACATTGTTGCCAGGTTTTCCTACAGTAGCTGGTCCAGGTACTTATGGTTTTGAAATCAACCCATTTGAAGGAAATACCATGTATGTAGCCGACGACAGGACGGTTGCTTCCGGTGGCGGTATTCAAAAATGGACTTTAGCTGCAGGTACATGGACTTTGGCTTATACCATTGCACCGGACGCTATTCTAGGTTCAAGAGGATTAACAGTAGATTGGAGAACAGCTACACCTAAAATTTATGCCACAACTACCGGTAATAGCCTGGTGGCCATTACAGATAATGGATCCGCCGCTACTAGCACTTTAATTCCATTAATTACTGCTGGTACAAACACAGCATTCAGAGGTATCGCTTTTGCACCGGGTACACCAGCTTTGCCCGTATCCATTTTATCTTTCGATGCACAAAAAAGCAATGGCAAAAATGAACTTGTTTGGAAAGTAGCCCAGGAAACGGACTTTAACTATTACGAAATAGAAAGAAGCAACGATGGCAGAACGTACAGCAGCATCGGCAAGGTAAATGCAGTAAATAACAGCACTTATACTTTTACCGATGCCAAACCAGCTTCGCTGAATTACTACCGCATTAAACTGGTAGATAAAAATGGCAAATTCAACTTTACCAAAGTAGTAGTGCTTGTAAATAAAGACAATGGATTTGCTGTTGGCAATGTGTATCCTACAGTTACAAATGATGTAATTAATGTAGAAATATTTGCAGCTGCCAATACAACTGTACAGTACACCATCAGCAGCCTGAGTGGCCAGAAACTGATGAGCAAATCTACCGTGGTAAGTCAGTTTGCAAAACAAACAATTGATGTATCATCTTTAGCTGCCGGTATGTATTTGTTGCAGGTATCCGGTAATGATGGTCAAACCACTATTAAAATTATCAAGCAATAAAAAAATAAACTTAGTAAGGGCAAAACAGCAAGTTTTTATGGCACACGGATGATAAAGAATGAACGGATAAACACGGATTTTTTAATCTGCTTTGAAGAAAAAAAACGGATTCCTACATTTTAAAAGTACTTGCTTAGTAGAAAATACAATTACACATTCAATTTTTAACCTTCATTAGTCATAAACAAATAGCCCCGCATAAGCGGGGCTATTTGTTTATGTAAAAGACTTTAAAAAGAAATGGCCTAAATGAATTTCAACCCTACATTATCCAGTTCCCTATACTTTTCTTCATCGAATACAAAGTAGAAAGCACCTTTCCGGCTAGACTCTTTTTCCTTTTCATCCAGCTTTTTTAAGATGGAAAGCGACAATATCTTTTTGGTAAAATTACGTTTGTCAAAAGTGGTTTCGTAGATAGCTTCGTACAGGCTTTGCAACTGTTGCAGTGTAAATTTATTGGGCAATAAGGCAAACCCTATTGGATGATTGGCCACTTTTTGTTGCAGCCTTTCTTTTGCATCCTGCACCATTTTTTTATGGTCGAATATAAGAGCAGGTATATCTGAAAAGGAGAACCATTTTGGATTGTGCTTTGCAGATAATTCTTTACTATGGCCTGCAATATCTATCAGGGCAAAATAAGCTATAGATATTACCCTTCCTGCCGTATCACGGTTTACATTTCCGTAACAATAGAGTTGCTCCATGTAAATATTAGAGAGGCCGGTAAGATCTTTCAAAACTCTTGCTGCTGCTGCATTTACATCTTCATTTTGTTTTACAAAGCCACCCATCAGGCTCCATTTACCTATCTCCGGCTCCAGGGCTCTTTTTACAAATAATGCTTTTAATTGTACTCCATCAAAACCAAAAATAATACAGTCTACCGCCAGCAAAAGACGATCTTGATTTTGGTACAAAACAGGACTCATAACGGGTGTACTTTTATTCCTAAATTTTAGAATCAAAAAAACAAGAAGCCACATGTATCAGATGCGACTTCTTGCAATTAATATTATAAGCCGGGCATTACCAGAATTTTACATATAGCATGGTAAGTAACAACAATGTTATAATTATAAGTGTAAGCGTAGTAGGGCTTACCTTAAACATTGCCTTATCTATGGCAAAAGCCTTTGGATTTACTTTTG
>JAYUTQ010000598.1:0-2628 GCA_043755055.1 Chitinophagaceae bacterium
ACCAGCCAACATACCATTATTATATACTGCTCCTTTCATACATTAATTTTTTTGATGCCTATAGAAATTTCCAAACCCAGAACCGTCAATATTTTTTGCAATGTTTCAATGGACGGATTTCCTTTACCACTTTCTATTGCATAAATAGTCCTCGAAGTAACCTGCGTCATTTCGGCCAGATCTTCCTGGTTTATAGCAAGTTCTTTTCTTCGGTTTTGAATGATTGTTGCTATTTCGTAACTGTCCATCGGTATTATATTTCTGATTTTGAAGTAAATGTACCAATAATATTCTATTATTGAGTATTATCAGAATTAAATTGCTGATTTGTGCTAATTGTGAGTGTGTTTAAGTCATTGAGAGCTTATTCAGAAATATATTTCTTATTCGGTGTAATGTATTTCTAATATTTTCGAATAAATTTCAAAAAAATAAATAAGCGTATCAATTACACTTATTCACAAATACCATTATCTTAGCCTCCACAAAAGCTTGCCACTAATCATGACCACCGACTCATTGTATGTAATAGGAGTTGACTATGGGTCCGACTCTGTACGTTCTATTATTGTAAATACTGCCGATGGCTACGAAATAGCTTCATCTATTTTTTACTATCCCCGCTGGAAAGATGGCCTCTATTGCAACCCGGCTCAAAACCAGTTTCGGCAGCATCCATTGGATTATGTTGAAGGCCTCGAATACACTATTAAAGACTGTTTGTCGAAAGCCGGCCCCGCCGTGGCGGGGAATGTAAAAGGAATATCTGTGGATACAACTGGTTCTACTCCAGTTGCTGTAAATGAAGCCGGAACACCACTTGCCCTTTTGCCAGGCATGGAGCATAACCCCAACGCCATGTTTGTGTTGTGGAAAGACCATACATCGGTAAAAGAAGCCGCAGAACTAAACGAACATGCCAAAAAATTTGATACCAATTACCTGCAGTTTATAGGTGGTATCTACAGCAGCGAATGGTTTTGGGCCAAGCTCTTACATGTGCTTCGTGCCGATGCACAAATACAACAAAATATATATAGCTGGGTAGAGCATTGCGACTGGGTTCCATTTTTATTAACTGGTGGTACAGATGCCAAAGCAATGAAACGCGGCGTATGCGGTGCAGGCCACAAAGCTTTATGGGCAGCGGATTACGGCGGAATGCCACCCAACGATTTCTTTGCATCATGGGATGGCTTGCTGGACGGATTTGCTACCAAATTAAATGGCGAAACATTTACATCTGATAAGGCTGCCGGAAATCTTTCTGCAGAATGGGCACAGCGTTTGGGGCTTTCAACAGACGTTATAATCGGCGTTGGAGCCTTTGATGCACACATGGGTGCCGTGGGCGGACAAATAGAACCTTACTACCTCAGCAAAGTAATGGGCACTTCTACCTGCGATATGCTGGTAGCACCGATCGAAGAAGTGGGCAGCACATTGGTAAAAGGCATTTGCGGACAGGTTCCCGGTTCCATTATTCCGGGTATGATGGGTATGGAAGCCGGGCAAAGCGCCTTTGGCGATGCCTATGCATGGTTTAGAAATATGCTTACATGGCCATTGCAAAATGTGCTTTTACAAACCTCAATTGTGGACAAAGTCACAGCCGAATCTTTACAACAAGAAATAACGGATAAACTCATAGCCGAACTGAGCAAACACGCCGCAGCACTGCCGTTGGATGAAAACGCAGAGCTGGCTACTGACTGGCTTAACGGCCGCCGCACACCCGATGCCAACCAAATGCTGAAAGCTGCCTTTACCGGCCTCAGCCTCGGCAGCGATGCCCCACGGGTTTTCAGGGCATTGGTAGAAGCTACTTGTTTTGGTGCCAAAAGAATTGTAGATCGTTTTAACGAAGAAGGAATTTCTGTAAAAGGATTGATAGGCCTTGGTGGCGTTGCCAAAAAATCACCATTTATCATGCAGATGATGGCAGACATAATGAATATGCCGATTCGCATACATAAAAGCGAACAAACCTGTGCTTTGGGAGCTGCAATGTTTGCAGCCACCGCTGCAGGTATTTACCCCAAAGTGGAAGACGCCATGAATGCCATGGGACAGGGCTATGATGCCGAATACCACCCAGATGCGGTCAAAGCTGAAGTGTATGCTATCCGGTATGAAAAGTATAAAAAGTTGGGTGTGTTTAGTGAAGGTTAGAGGCAACCATTGCCTCTAACCACGGACTCTTAATAAGCCCCTACTTTGGAGGGGTTTGGGAGGCATGAAGTCCGTCATTACGAGGAGGGGTTCCTGCCCCTACGTGGCAATCTCCAAGAATTTGTAATGACTGGTTGTTCTGAATGAATATAAACCTGATTAATAGTAGGGGATTGCCACGGGCAAGAACCCTCGCAATGACACGAATATTATGACCTACTCTAAAATAAAACACGAAGCCTACGAGGCCAACATGCAGTTGCCAAAACTCAATTTGGTATTGTTTACGTTTGGTAATGTAAGTGCGGCCGATAGAGAAAACCGGGTTTTTGCTATTAAGCCAAGCGGCATACCGTACGAAGATTTAACACCAGAAAAAATGGTGATTGTAGATTTTGACGGCAACACGATCGAAGGCAGTTTACGCCCAAGCAGCGACACACTTACCACGCCGTG